>CANSAJ010000024.1 GCA_947644695.1 uncultured Bacillota bacterium
TGTCATTACTATTCCATATACTACAAACTTCTTATTCATTACTTCTTACTCCTATTTTGTACCCTTGTAAGATACATTATCAAAATTAATATATCAAACATTTTTGTACCTTGTCAAGACACAAAGAGAAGTAAAGCAAAAAAACTATGTTAGAATTTTAATGTAAGGTGATTTAATGCACATAAAATGTAACGATTATAAAACAAAAGACATAATAAAATTCATGAGAGACTGCACAGATAAAACGCAAACTGAATTTGCAAAAGATATAAATAAAACTAGAAGCTGGACTGCCAAAGCTGAAAGAGATGAAATTAAAATATACTTAAATGATTTTTTAGAATTAGCTAAAATAAATAAAATAGACATTATTATGAAAAAATCAGATGACTAATTTAAACTGTACTTTAATACAGTTTTTTTATCATAAAAAATACCTTCTAAACAAAGGTATATTTATTTAAATAAATATTGATCTCTCAATTTCTTTAATCTTTCTTTATCTTCTTTACTAACTCTATAAGAATCACTTATCTTACTAACTGTCTTTCTAATAACAAATTCACCTAAATCATTATTCTCAATAAAATGATATGTCTCTTTTGAAAACTTAATAAAACATTCACACATCAGCCAAGAAATAGCCATATTTACATAATAATCTTCAGTCTTACATTTACTCACAAAATCAAAAATTTTATTTATATATTCTTCTTCTACATAAAAATCAAGTAACATAACAAAAGCACATCTTCTACTATACTCATTTTTTTCATTTAATAAATATTTTATAAAATCTAAATTGATTAATTTATTTTTATTTATAATCTTCAAACTTGAAACAACAGTATCACAAATAGCCCAGTTATCAATTTTCTTAACATACTCTTTAAACAAAACTACAAATAATTGATAATCATCTACATAGGATATAAGCAAGCCTTCTATAAGAACAACTTCATAATACTCATTCTTAAAAAAAGAAAATAAATCTTTAAAATTTGTCTTACTTATTTTTTTAGCTATACTTCTTAAAATAGGAATTCTAATACCTAGCATATTATACTTTGTAAAAATAAGTTTTTCACTAAATATTCTATACTCTTCTTCTCTCAAACACTCCAAATAATTAATAAAATTACAATAACTATCATTATTCCATTCTATATCTTTATTTATATTCATCATTAATATTGAATACCCCATACTACTAAATGTTTAGCATCCCTACCACATACTGCACATTTATTATCCAAGCACTTCTCATTTTCCAAAATACATCTAGATTTTATTCCATTAATTTCTTTTAATCTAAGTTCACATTCTTCACTACCACACCAAAAACCTTTAATAAAACCTGGATGTTCATTAATTATTCTTTCAAAATCTTCTAACGAATAAGCTTCAAAAGTCAACTCATCTCTACGCTTTAAAGCACGATTATACATATCTTTTTGAATAACTTCAAGAAGTTCATTTATATAACTCACAATATTTAAACTATCCATACTAACACTTATTTTTTCTCTAGTATCTCGCCTAACAATTACAATATTATTATTTTCTAAATCTCTTTCTCCTATTTCAATTCTAACTGGAATTCCATTAACTTCTGCCTCAGCAAACTTAAATCCAGGTGACTTTTCAGAATCATCAATATAAGAAAAAATATTACTTTCATTTAACTTATCACTGTATTCCTTAGCTAAATTAACAACCCTTTGACTATCTCCTATTGGAATAATAACCACTTGCTTAGGCGCGATTCTAGGTGGCAATACTAACCCAAAATCATCACTATGAACCATAATAAGCCCACCTATCATTCTAGTAGTAGTTCCCCAAGAAGTTTGATAAACATATTCCTCCTTATTATCTTTATTTGTAAACTTTACATCATAAGCTTTAGAAAATTTCTGTCCAAAATAATGAGAAGTTCCCGCTTGTAAAGCTACTCCATTATACATTAAAGCTTCATTAGTCAAAGTAAATTCTGCACCAGCAAATTTTTCTCTCTCAGTCTTAATACCAGTAATTGAAGGAATAGCTAAAATTTCATGATGAAACCATCTGTAAACATCCATCATTCTTTTAGTCTCATTAATAGCTTCTTCTTCACTAGCGTGTATTGTATGACCTTCCTGCCATAAAAATTCTCTACTTCTTAAAAAAGGTCTAGTTTCTTTTTCCCATCTAAGAACATTACACCACTGATTGTAAAGCATTGGTAAATCACGGTGAGACTTTACATGAGAAGCATAAAAATCACAAAACAAAGTTTCACTAGTAGGCCTAACACACAATCTTTCATCAAGTTCCTTACTTCCACCATAAGTAACCCACGCAACTTCAGGAGCAAACCCTTCTACAAGCTCACTTTCTTTATTAAGTAAATTCTCTGGTATAAGAAGAGGCATCTGTACATTAACATGTCCTAACTCCTTAAATTTCTTATCAAGAATACTTTGCATTCTCTCCCAAATTGCATATCCATTAGGTAAAATAGCAATACAACCTTTAACAGATGTATAATCAGCTAGCTTAGCTGCCTTAATAACATCAGTATACCACTGCGCAAAATCCTCTGTCTTACTCGTAATAGCTTTATTTTTCATTAGTTCACTCTCCTAAAATAAAAAGATGACACCAAGGAACGAATTTTTCGTGGTACCATCCTAATTAAACTTAATAACGTTAACGGCTAAATAACCGGGAATACTTTTAATACTCCATTCAGAAGGTAGGAAAATTCATAACAAATATTAGTTTTCACCAACCACTAACTCTCTACAACTTTATTAATAAATTTATTCCTTCGTCATCAATTTAATATTTGTACATTAATTCTAACACTAAACTTTATTCATTGCAAGCAACTTCTATACTGCTTTTTTTAAAGAAAATACATAGTCTTTAAAATCAGTCTTTTCAGAAGTTATTCTAATACTAGAAATTTCATCACAAACAAATCCATTACTAATAAATTCACTAAACAACTCTCCATTCTTAATCCATACATAATTTGCCTGTATTACTCCAGATAATTTAAGAAATTTTAAATAATTTTTTAAAAACTCTTTATAAGATTTAACATCCATATTAAGATGTAAAAATATATTAGAAAAAAGCATTATATCAAAACTTTCATTTAAAACAAAACATAAATCATTTAATGATAAATTATGAATCTTAGGAAAAGGTATTTTTCTTAAAATCTCTTGTAAAATATAATAAGTTTCTCTATCAAAATAAGGGACTACTCTATTAGAATTATAATTAATTATAGAAGAATTTAAAGATACTGAAAATATTAAACTTGATAACTTTCCTCCATTTATTAATATATAATCAAAAAATTTTCTTACATCTATCGGCAACTCTTTCTTTATTTTATTATACAAACTAATATCATCAAGTTTACTATTTACAAAAAATCTTTTAAATTCTTCATAAGATAAACTTCTTATTGAAAAAAATTTCAAAGCAAATAGATAATTTACAGTAGGATTTATATCAAATAATTGAATACTTCTAGCACCAAAAAGTAAACTTGAAAAATATTGATCTCCACTTCCAACTACACTTAATACATCTTTATCTTTAAAATCATAAATTCTAGAATATTCCATTAAATTTTCATTAGTAAAAGGATAAACTCTTCCATACTCATAAACTTTTTTACAATTCATTTTACCACCCCAAAAAATTAAACATATTGTACCAGCTTTCTTACAAAAAGTCATCAGTTTTAAACATCAATAAATTTTATCTTCTAATATACACACATAATGTAAAATAAACCGACAAACATTTGAAATATAAAATAATTAATGTAAAATCAAACTAGGAGGAACTTTATGAAAAAAAGTCAAATTATACTATTAATTATATTACTATTAACAATAATAGGAGGATACTTTAGTTACAAATCTTACAATCTAAGAGAATATAGTTTTAATGAAAACACTATCGATAATTATGATAACTACATATCAGCTTTAAACATTAAAAATACCATTAAACTTAAAAAAAACAACATTAATGATAATGAGTATATTAAAGTTTATAATCTTAAACTTAAAAATAACTTTGAAAATTTTGAAGTTGATAAAAACAACATTTCAACCAAATACTATCTAAAAAACAATAAAAACATAACTGCATCATTATGGATAACTAAAAATAAATTTAGTGAAACTACATATTTAGAAGATGATAATGATAACAAAGTAATAAATAATATGTTAAAAGAAAAAAATATAAAAAATGATTTAGACTTATTAAACTATGTTATAAATCATAAAGAAGACAAAATAAATATATTCACAAATAAAAAAGATATGTTATTTAACTATTACATTAACATGATTACATACAAGAACTTTACAGACTTTTCACATATTTCTTTAATTGACGGAGATTATAAAGGATATATAATCCACTTACCAAAAATAGATGCTAAAGAAGTTCATTTAATTAATAATGATACTAACTATACATTAACATTCTTAAAAACAGACTACTTCACTGAAAGCTACATAAGAGAAATAATAAGTACTATTGAATTTGAATAGTACTTATTTTCTTTTATACTTAAACATAACTGATGGTCTATGTCCACCACCTGTTTTAACTTTATCAGTCTTCTCTACTTTACTTGCTATAATTCTCCTAAACGCAGGATCTAATAACTTTTTACCTAATATAACTTCATAAACCTGTTGAAGTTCTCCTAATGTAAAATATTCTGGCATCATATTAAACACAACATCTGTATACTCTAATTTATTTTTAAGTCTAGAAATTCCTGAAACAATAACCAAAGGATGATCAAAAGCAAGATTATCATTTTTAATAACAGTATAATGATATCTATCAGTAGTATGCTCGATTAAAGTTTTAGCGACCACGAAACCAAACTTAACACTTCCATTATCAAGTGTAACATTAATAGTTTGTTCATCTTCCAAAATAGTCATATTAAACCAACTAGCATTATCACTAATTTTTTTAAACAACTTATTTTTATCAACTAAAGCCATATAAGATACACTAATTATTCTCATTCTAGGATCTCTATTTACTTCATCAAAAGTATAAAGCTGCTCTAAATAAATATTTTCTAAATTAGTTTCATTTTTAAGAATTCTCTTAGCAGCTTCACTACTAGTTTCAATAGTATTAATAAAACCACCTGGTAAACACCACTTATCTTTAAAAGGATAATTATCTCTTTTAACTAACAACACTGAAAAATGCTTTTCATTAAGTTTTCTATAATTATCCTGCACACCATCAGCTACACTAAAAATTAAAATATCACTTGTAACAGATAATTTCTCAAACATACTAGAATCATAATTCTTTAAAAATTCTTCTTCACTATTATACTCCATACTTATCACCAATTGCTTATAATACAACTATTATAACACATGTTCTAACATTTCTACTATAACTTTAACAATCAACTCTTTATTATCTTTCCTGTTATCTTTTACTGCTTCAACTATCTTTTCATAATATTTATCATTTGTTTTATCGTATATACTGACATAAATAATAGAATCATCCCCACCTACAAGATTAGCTTCATCTATTCTATTAATTCTTCCTGTAACTCCAATACCATAATCAGAACCAGTAAAATCACTTATTTTTTTACTCATCTCTCTTGCAGTCTCTGCACTATAAACAGTAAACTTATCTATTACATCCTTACTAACTCCCATTTTCACCTTAAATTCATTGGAATAAGTAACTGCACTAAACTTTAAAACCTTGCTAGCACCTTCCAAATTAGTAATCTCATTTACTACTGCCCCTCCTGTACAACTTTCCATTGTAGAAATAGTTTTATTATTTTCTTTTAACATTTTTATTACATTTTTAAACATAAACTTAACATCTCCCTTATAAATCTTATCATAAATATAAATTATTTTTAATAATATAATCTAAAACTTTATCATCAACTACATTCTTTAAACTATCAAAATTCTTGTCTTTAATATTCTCTCTAATAAACGATGAACTAATAACTTTAGATTTAAAATCCTTAACAATAATAAATTTATCTTTATTATCAAAATCACTCAAATACTTATCTACATCTATTCCATCTCTAGGTATAACTAAAACATAATTTTTAAGAATCCCTTCTACATTCTTCCATTCATAAAAATCTTTAACATTATCAGCACCTATAATTAAATATAAACTATCATCTAAATAAATATCCTTTAATTTCTCCATTATCTGATATGTAAATTCATATTTAGAAAATTCACTTAAAACACTAGCTTTATTAGAAAAAACTAGCTTTAACATATCTTTTCTAAAACCTAAATCAACTACTAGTTGCTTATTCCAATAGTTTTCAGTAGGTATAACAATAACTTTATCTAAATAATTATTATCTATTAAATGGTTTACTATACTCTTATGTCCTTCATGAACTGGATCAAAACTTCCGACATAAATACCTATTTTCATTAATTAAAATACCTTTCTAAACTATCACCATTATTTAAATCATTAATAACATTAGCTAAAAGATTACTTGTATCTACTAAGTTAAACCACTCTTCATCAGTAATATCCTTTGGAATATAAGAAGAATTAGTAGAATAAATTGCATCAAAATAGCCATTATTATAAGCATCTTTAAAAGAACTAACACCTTCTGTAAATAAAGCAAATGAAACTAGAAAATAAACTTTCTCAGCACCTCTTTCTTTTAACATCTTACCAACTTCAATAATAGATGTTCCACTTGCTATCATATCATCTACAACAATAACCATCTTATCCTTTACTGAAGGCCCCATATAAGCATGCTCTATAATAGGATTTTTCCCATCAATAACCTTAGTTAAATCACGTCTTTTATAAAAAACTCCCATATCACATTTTAAACTATCAGCATAATATTTAGCTCTTTCTGTTGCTCCCATATCTGGACTTATCACTATAGAACTATTAACATCTTCACCTATATCTTCTCTTAACTTATCTAAAATTAACTTAGTAGGATAAAAATTATTAAATGAAGTATTAGGAATAGCATTACATATACTAGCATCATGTGCATCAATAGTTAAAATATTATTAACACCAAGGCTCTCTAATTCACGAAGTGCAACCGCACAATCTAAACTTTCTCTACCTTTTCTCTTATGCTGTCTAGATTGATATAGTAAAGGCATAACCACATTAACACGCTTTGCATGACCACTAATCGCAGAAATAACTCTTTTAATATCCTGATAATGTTCATCAGGAGAAACATGATTTAAATATCCATGCATATTATAAGTTAAATTATAATTTCCTACATCAGCTAAAATATATATATCTTTTTCTCTAACACTTCCTTTAATAGTTATTTTACCTTCTCCATTACTAAATCTATCATTAACTAAAGGAATTATATAACTTTTATCTGTTCCTCTAATATTATTAATTATATTATTAATTTTTTCTCCCAATTCTTTATGACTATCTAAAACTATAAGTCCTAAATTTTCTTTCATTCGCTTCTCCTATAAGTTGGAATATTAAATTTATGTAAATTTGCTTTATGTAACTTTTCTATTCTTTTACGAGTATCTTCATCTACACTTGTTTTATCTTCCATATAACTAGCAACCAAAGAATACTTTACTCCAAGCTTATCCTCATCAGTCATATTAGAAAGACCATCATTAGGTGTTTTAAATAATACTTTATCTGGAACTTTTAAATACCTACCTATCTCTATAACTTCATCTACTGTATAGTCAGCTATTGGACTAATATCATGAACAGAATCTCCACCTTTAGTAAAATATCCAACATATAATTCACACTTATTTGAAGTACCTGCTACTAAATATGTTTTACCATGTATATAACTATATAAAGCAGCTAAATAATAAAGAGTACTCATTCTTAATCTAGGTTTTAAATTAATATCACTTGATTTTAATGCTTCATCACTAAAATCTCCTAAATTCCTAAGTTCATTTTTAAAAACATCAAAAGTATTTGTTATATCAAAATTAATTAAATGAAATCCATAATAATCACTTACTAATCTTGCATCAAGAGAGTCTTCATCTTTAGAATGACATGGAAGTGTAACTCCAATAACATTCTCCTTACCTAAAGCTTCCACAAACAAAGCAGCAACTACACCACTATCCTTTCCTCCACTTATTCCAAGAATAACTCCTCCTAAATTATTTTCTTTATAATAGTTTCTAATAAATTCTATTACTCTTTCAGTTTCTTTCTTTACATCAAATTTCATAATTTTCTCCCTCATTTCTTTAACATTCTTAATCTATTAATATCTTTTTTCGCCCTATCTATTGTAATAATAGCATTTGCATCTTCAATATACCCTAATCTAATCAATTCTAATGCTTCTTCATATGTACATATAAATGGCAACACTACTTCATCTTCATCAAAACTTGGCTCACTTACTTTTTCTGCATTTATTCCTAAAAATAATCTATTATATGCACTTGAAACACCCATATCTTGATAAAAACCACCTAAATCTATATAGTCGCTACATCTATAACCAGTTTCTTCCTTTAATTCGCGGTATGCGGCTGCAACTCCAGTTTCTCCTGGATTTATATATCCAGCAGGAAGTCCTACACCGACACCACGTCTAGTAAAAACTCTAGGTTCAACTACTAAAATCACATCACCTTCACAAGTAACAGGAAGAATAACCGCAGCACTTCCATCACATCCATTCTTCAAAAGCCTTTCACGCTTTATAACTTTACCACTCTTTAAAGTCACATTATATGGAACACTACTAATAAATTTCTTATCACTTGTTGTAATATTCATAGAAACATACTTTACTTCACCAATTAAACTTCTTAATTCCTCTAATTTATCTTTTCTAATCATTTTTAAGCACTCTCCTTGAATCTTTTATCATTTGTTTCTTTATATTTAAAAGTTCTAAAGAAAGATCTACATAATATTTATGAGGATTTATAAGTCTAGTAACCTCTGGATATAAAGTTTCAAATTCTCTTTTACAATATTCTTGTCTTTCCACAATACTAGGTTGATGATAAACTAACTCTCCACCTAAGAATATTGGTACTTGTAACTCTCTAACATCATAATTTTGAATAGTCTTAAAATTATCATTATTTACTGGATCAATTAATGTATAACTATTTAAATCTATTACTTCATCATGAAGTGTAACAACATCTGCTATAGCATAACCTGTTTCTTTATCATAAAACCTATAAACTTTTTTATACGCAGGATTTATTGTTTTAACTGCGTCATCACTAATTTTAATTTTTGGAATATACACACCATCTTTTACAACACTAACTAATTTATAAACTCCACCAAATATTTCTTTAGGATTAACTATATTTTCACCTATTCCTAAACTATCGATAGAAGCCCCTTGACTCAATATACTTTCTAACTTATATTCATCAAGTCCATTTGATACACAAATTGCTGTATCATGTAGTCCTGCTGCATCTAACATCTTTCTAGCCTCTTTAGTTAAATACGCTAAATCTCCACTGTCTATTCTTATACCTTTTAATCTGTATCCATTTGGTTCTAAATATTCCTTTGCTACTCTTATAGCATTAGGAACACCACTTTTTAAAACATTGTAAGTATCAACCAATAAAGTAGTACTTTTAGGAAATGTTTTAGCATAAGCAAGAAATGCATCATATTCACTAGGAAACATTTCTATAAAAGCATGAGCCATAGTACCGCTTAAATTCAAATCATCTCTTTCTCCACCTAGAGTATTTGAAGTAGCCACACATCCACCTATAATCGCATATTTACTAGCAATAGTAGCGCCTTCAATAGTGTTTCCTCTTCTTGCTCCAAATTCCATAATAGGAATATCACCAGCTGCATTCACGACTCTCTTAGCTTTAGTAGTTATCAAACTTCCATGATTAAAACTATTTAAAATTGCTGTTTCGATAAAAGCAGCTTCAGTAGCTTTAGCTCTTACAGTCATAACAGGTTCATTTGGAAATATTGGAGTACCATCTGGAATTGCAAATATATCTCCACTAAACTTTAATCTTCTTAAATATTCTAAATGCTTTTCACTAAAAATTCCTTTATTTCTTAGAAAATAAATATCTTCATCAGTTAATCTAAAATTTCTTATATAATCTATTACTTCATCAAGTCCACCCATAATCGCATATCCACCATCAAATATATTTCTTCTATAAAATACATCAAATACAACCTGAGTTTCTTCTAAATTATTATCAAAATAAACTTGGCTCATTGTAATCTCATAAAAATCTGTAAACATTGTTTTATTTTCCATCACTAACACCTCCTAGAGTTTTTACTAACTTAACACCTTCTTGACTCATAAGTCTAAAAGCCATATCTCGATATTCCTGTCTATCATGCCATGGAGCGTCATAAGTCTCTACAGCATCTTCTGGTACAATAACCTCTACATCTCTATCTAGCCCATCAAAATAATTAATCATTGGAATAGCTAAATCCATAACACATAAATCTGTACAACAACCAGTTACTACAACCTTTCTAAGTTCTTTCATTTTAGTTAAATCATCCACAAAGCCTGGTGCAAACATTGCACTTCTTGAGTTTTTCTTATAAACAAGAGAGCTTAAACTATAAGATTTTAATTCATCTATTATTTCACTTTCATGAGTTCCATCTACACAATGAACTGGAAACTTCTTAAACTCCATACATCCCTCTTTATGTGCATCTTTAATAAATGCCACTTGAGCACTTTGACTAGATTGAAATTCTCTAATCAATTCCTCAATTCTTTGAGTTATATTATTAATATAACTATCGGCTAAATCACCTTCTTTCACAAAGCCATTAACCATGTCAACAACTACTAACAATTCTTTTAATTCTTCTAATTTTTTCATAATCCTCTCCTTCTGTTATTATCATTTTATTAATAACAAATTCTAAATTTAATCAGGCTTGCCACCTGTTAATAACATTATATTAATAACAATCAATTTTGTCAACCACTTTTTAACAAAATATTAAAAACATTTTTTGAAATAAAAAAAACTTCTAAAAAGAAGTATTGTTGTTAATATAAAATAAATATGGCGTCCCCAATAGGAGTCGAACCCATAACCTTTTGATCCGTAGTCAAACGCTCTATCCAGTTGAGCTATGAGGACATCTTATAAAAAAATGGTCGGGAAGACAGGATTTGAACCTGCAACCACTCGGTCCCAAACCGAGTGCTCTACCAAGTTGAGCCACTTCCCGAACAAATTACCTTAAATGGTGGCTTCAGTTGGAATCGAACCAACGACACCAAGATTTTCAGTCTTGTGCTCTGCCAACTGAGCTATGAAGCCACATGGCGGTTCCGACGGGAATTGAACCCGCGATCCCTCGCGTGACAGGCGAGTGTGATAACCGCTACACCACGGAACCATTGGTTGCGGGAGAAGGATTTGAACCTCCGACCTTTGGGTTATGAGCCCAACGAGCTACCAGGCTGCTCTATCCCGCGATATTTTTAGATGGCGGAGGAAAAGGGATTCGAACCCCTGCGCCGGTTTCCCGACCTCCCGGTTTTCAAGACCGGTCCCTTCAACCAGACTTGGGTATTCCTCCATAAAGTTGGTGCCCCGGGCCGGACTTGAACCGGCACGAGCTTTAACACTCGAGGGATTTTAAGTCCCTTGCGTCTACCTATTCCGCCACCGAGGCAGCACCGTAAATAATTATTACAATAAAAAAATGGTGACTCGCTGGGGATTTGAACCCCAGACCCTTTGATTAAAAGTCAAATGCTCTACCGACTGAGCTAGCGAGTCATCAACTATTGGTTGCCTCGGGTAGATTCGAACTACCGAATGCACGAGTCAAAGTCGTGTGCCTTACCACTTGGCTACGAGGCAATATCTAAGTGGTGGAGAGACATGGATTCGAACCATGGAACCCGAAGGAACAGATTTACAGTCTGCCGCGTTTGACCACTTCGCTATCTCTCCATATGTACTATCACGATAATAACTTATAAATAAGCTTGTTAAAGGTCAAGTACAGATACAATATTACCATAGTTTTTTTAATTTGTGAACACTTTTTTCACTTTTTTATCATTTTTTTCCTTATATAACTATAATATGCTTTAAATTACTAATTTAACAGTACTTTTAAAATACATTTTTATTAAATTTATCCAAATATAAAAAGTTAGCAATTAACTAACTTTCATATAACCTAAATTAATCTAGTTAAAGTCTTTCCTTCATGGAATCCACAATCTGATGAACAATTAAAATCTGGAAAAGTACATCTTGCACCATAAGAATATTTTTGAATATCTTGAGCTAATGGATGATTAGCTTCTTCTAAAGCCTTCTTATATTTTAATAAAGTTTCTCTAGTCTGTAACATTATCTCTAGTTGTGCAGCACTACATAGTCTTTCCTTACATTTTAAAATAAAGTCATTATAGTTTCCAGCCTCACTGATTTTAACAAGTTCCCCTTGCGGATTAACACCTCTAACTATTTGCATATCACCAAGCCATTCATCAACTAGCATTTGATCATCTGCAATAATTGGTGGTACAAAGTATTCTTTCTCATCTAACATTTCCATTTGATAGTCAAGGGTTCTATGTCTATGTGCTTGAGCCATTTGAGCAAAAGAACCTTTATATAATGTTGAATATACATCCCCAAAATGTTCTTCTTTTTTATCTAAATCTTTACCAAATATAGATAAGCTTCTACTCTTTTCGTTTCTCATTAATCTTGTATCAAGAATATTCAACTTATATAATTCTACTAAAAATTGTCTCATAGCTCTAGAAACTTTTACGTTAAAATCCTTATCAGAATTAATATTTACTCTATAATAATTCTTCATCCATGAAGCAATATAATTAATTTGTCTGAATGAAGTCGTATAAATCATTTGCGTAGGCATAAATACAGTTACTAAATACCTAGCATTCTCTTGAGCTAATTTTTGTATCTTAGCATCATTATAAATATTTCCATATTGTGATTTAATTTTAATTTTAAATATATCAATCCATTTGTTATAAAGTCTTTCTTCATCTTCAGTTATAATTGAACCATCTTCTCTAACAATAGGTGTATATCTAGCTGATTTTTCACTTGTAGTATACATATGCTCATTATTAAGTACCATTGCTAAAATTTTAGGTACATTTTGTATATTTAAACTTATAAAAACATGATCATAAACACTGTGATGTCCATTATCTAATGTCATCTGAGCTCTACGCATTGTCTTTTCTTCTGACTCATTAACAAGATGTAAAAATCCCTCTTTGTCATAACACACACCTGCTATCTTTCCAGATAATTTAATTGCCTCTTCTTTATCAAATTTTCCCTTCTTTAAAAATTGATTAGGCAAAATACCAATTTTAATTTCTGTTTTATTCATTTATCCTCCCATAAAAATTAATACTCACCTTTTTACTCTCTATAAAAAGTATATAACAATAATTTCAATATAACTAATACTAATTATCACTATCATTATGGTCAACAATCAACTTCTTTGAAACATCAGACTTTAAAGCACTAATAAACCCTTGAGCACTTTTATCTAATTCTTCTAAAGTTGTATTCATAATTTCATAATCATAAGGATAATTATCAACATTAGCATCAGATGCATTAGATTCTATATTAGAAAGCCCTAATCTCTTAACTAATAAAGTTTTTGCATTAAAGAAATTAGCAGCTCGTTCTATTTCCTCTGGTTCACGAATATGGATAAATAAAATATCATAATCAGAAGCTTGAAATTGATTAACTGCATTTTTTAAACTATTAAATGCCATATCATTATATTCAGTTGTTAATCTTTTTAAATCACTTAAAAACTTACGATCTTTTTCAGTTTTTTGTCCATTCCAACCAACTACTCTTGCAACTTCTTTTACCTTATCTATTGAAGAAAAATTCATTACACTTCCATATTTCATACAAAACTCTACAAAAGTATCTTTACCGCTTCCTCCAGTACCATTAATAATAATAATTTGTTTTTGCATTTCTACCTCCCTATTTAATTATAACACTAAAAATTAGTTTAGATAAATAATTTATAATAAAAAATAGTTAGTAATAAACTATTAACTAACCATAATGAATTTAAATATATTAAAATTTATTTATTAGACAACTTATGATAAAATCAACGGTAATGATTCCCATTGTGGTCTCCTTAATTTATGCATTTGTTTACAAAATTCTATTTCTTCCCAAATTCTATCTGTAGTTTCTTTATTTCCATAATATTCTAATAACATATCATAAGACCATTCATTAAATAACTCATATATATCAAATGGAGGAAAAGATTGTCCTTTGTAATTTTCATCATCATTAACAACACTCCATTCCCATTGTTCTAGATATTCGTCATAAATTTCATCATTATCCCAAAAATCCATAATTAATTTTTGCTTTTCTTCTAAGGTCCAATTAGGATTCCTCAAAATATAATATCTAATATCAAATACACCGATTCCATGAACTGCAGTATTTACTTCACTAACAGCAAAAGCTTTTTGTTCTTCTGTCAATTTTAAACTATGATTCCATAGACTCATTAATAAAAATGTATAACCTATATTAGAAACGCCACCTATAACAAGCCTAGCAATATCTTTATTTGTATAAATAGATTTTATTAATTCACTATATGCAACTTGATCTACACATCTATAATCAATTAACATTGCATCTGAAATAGCCAATCCATTAACGATATTTTCAGTATTTCGTCTATTTCTTCTAACTTTAACTGCTTCTCTTAAAACTTCTGTATTATCTTTAATTCGAGCCCATATAATATTTGCATCTCCAATTCTTGGCAAACCATATCTAGCAATATATAACTCTTGATCTATCTTTTCAATATTTAACATTCCAAACCTCCACTATATTTTTAAAAATACACTCTATAAATTGATCTTTTATTCTTTACAATTATTAAACAATTTCAAAGTATTTTTTACATTAAACCTATTTAACAATATTTGAGTAGTTTCTTATTATAAATCTTTTAAAATATATAAAAAAGACTAATTTTCTATCAACCTAGTGCGTTATAACATTTTCATTATATCAAATAACATTCTAAATAGCCATATCATTTTTTCTAATTTTAGCAAGTTTTGAGTAGTTTCTTATTTAAGTTTAATTGATTTTTAAATAATTTTTGCGTTTGATAGAAATAATCTCTAGGTTTTATAAGACTTTGTAGGATTTTTTAAATTTGTTATTTATGTTTTATGGATATTCTTGTATTAGAAAACATGACTTTCAAATTTTGTAATAAAATAACCATTTCCAAATAATTTTTATTTTGCTTCCATCAGTAACTTTTATTTCAAGCCATACTCTTTTCATATTCATTCTTACTACTAATAAGATTTTAACATAGTTCTATTATAAATACGACAAATTGTTATTTATTATAATGTAAAATATTTAAAATAATTATTTATAATTTCTTTTAATTTGTTTTTATTATTTATAAATTGCTCTTTTCTATGTCCATTAGCTCCTGAAGGATGTGGAAATCCAAATAAACATTGTTCTTCACAAATAATATTATCCATTATCATAACTCTTAAAACATCTTCAACTGACTTACCTAAAGGAATAATTAAAGGTTTATTTTCTAGTTGCCCTAATTCTTGATAAAAATGTTCTCTTACATATTTCATAAGTAGTGGTGAATCCACAATTTCTGGTGTATGGCCTGTATAATTTTTGCCATTAATAAAAACTGGATAAGGTATTAGGGAAGTTATATGTAGTAACTCACAATCACCGTTAAATAAGTCGCTCGCTAATTCTATTTTTAAATATTCTGATATTAAAAGTTCTTCTAACATATTAATTAAATTATTCCTCATACTCCCAGCAAACCTTGCAGCTACTTTACAATTTTTCAAAATATTTTCAATATCTAAATTATTCTTCAAATCAGATTTAACACTTTTAAATGCAATTTCTGCTTGAGTCCAACCTGGACAAATACCTACTATTAATAATCTTGCTTTTTTATTTACATATTCATTATGAGGTGCATAATAAACTTTTAATTTATTCTCATCTTCTAAAAAGAAATCATGATTTAATATATCTTCCTTATTTAATTTGTCTGGTAAATTATCTATTTTATTTATGTACTTATGTAAATATGACTTCATTTGTTTCACTACCTTCTTTACTAAGTCTAGTAGACAAATGCCTCACGACATAAGCCCCTATACAAATCCGTACGTGCAGTTTTCCCGCATACGGCTTTTCATAATAATATTTACTCAAATAGACTTACATATATCTTTGGTATTTGTATTTTATACACCTTAAACATCTCATTAAGTCCATTCCAGTTATAACTTCTTCGTTTACTTCTTTTATTTAGAACTTTGAATAACATTTCAATTGTTCTCTGTCTAAAATTATACATCATTCTTCCGTTGTATGAAACTCCATAATAATGATAATGTCCTAGAAGTTTTCTGTTAAGTGCTTTTACTAAATCTTTTGTTTTCACATCTCGATTTTCGTAAAGCCATAATTTCATTGCCTTAACTTTCTGTTTAAATTTCTTCCGACTTGTTTTTATATTGACACAAAACTTCCCATTTCTTGTTTTACTACAATAAAATGTGAAACCTAGAAAATCAAATGTTTCTGGCTTTCCTAAGCCCTTCTGTTTTCGGTCATTTTCCGCAAATCTGCCAAATAGGTGTAAAATTTCGGGGCTGAATCGCCTTATAACCCTATTTCCTCGCTGTCTACGCTTTACTCATAATATTACTATTTATAAGCACAAGACTCGCTACTGCTAGTTGGTTAGAACTTAAACAAGCAAGATTTCCACTTGCTAGATTATTAACCCTTGTCTGGGCGCACAATTACTATTTATTAGTGAATTCATTATAATAACACATATCATATAATTTCTTAATAATTTCCATTTCATTTCTGAATAAAATCGGTTTAATTTCTGATTAAAAATATCTTGTCTTTTTCATCTCTTATTTAGTTTTTAATTAAAAAGTATTACAAAACGCAAAAATCTTCACTCACTTGTGAAGATTTTTACTTAAAATATCACTCGAATACCCAAATAAACAAGAGAGTTCAAGTTAATCACACTCTGGTGCCCTTCGGGAGGACGTACAACAACTCCTAGAACAAAAGAAATAGTTAGTAATCAAATATTAACTAACCATAATATACCATAAGTTAAATAAAACTGGAATATTAATATATTAAAAAACATGCTTTTGTGCTATAATAGTCTTATGAATGGAGGTAATTATGGATATTAAAGATTACAAACAAAAATTACTCGACCAACTTTCTTTAGAACAATTACAACAACTTGTTAGCTTGGAAGAGTCACTTAGAAAATTGAACAAAGAAAATATTGTAAAAGATCAAATACCATATATTGGAAAAGATGGAAGAGAATATTATTCATATAATGAATTAATCTCGGCGGATGAAAAATATTTTCAAACTCATTTTCCATATATAGGAGAAGATGGTAAACAATATGCAACGATGGGAGAATTAGTCGGAGCAAATACTAGATATTGGAATTCTATGAGAATAATCAAAAATATTGAAAATATCAATGATATAAATAAAATACCAGAAAAAATTTCTCCTATTGTTACAAATTTTAGACAACCAGAAGCTGCCATAGTAGATTATCAAATGTCTATGTCTGATTCTCAAAGGGTAGAAGATATGATAAGAAAAATGACGTCTCCACAAGCTGCAGATTTTAGTCAATCACAAGCTGCTAGAGCGGATTATCAAATGCCTATGTCTGATTCTCAAAGGGTAGAAGATATGATAAGAAAAATGACGTCTCCACAAGCTGCAGATTTTAGTCAATCACAAGCTGCTAGAGCGGATTATCAAATGCCTATGTCTGATTCTCAAAGAATAATTTCACCCGATGCTGCTGATGAACAAAGCATTAAAAAGAGATAATCTTATAAACTACACACATTCATTGATTATGTCAATGTGCAAGTGTGTTTACTAAATTGACACCATTTAGTATTTAAGGACTACGATTTTAAAAATAATCGTAGTCCTTTTCTTCGGTATAATTTGTTAATTCTACTTCTTTAGATGTATCTTTAACAATATCATTTATATCAGTTTCACTATACAAATGATTATCATAACATTCCTTTAATTGCTCACTAACTAAATCTTTTTCTTTATCAGTACCAATAGATAATGTTTTCTTAAATATATCTTTTAGTAATTGAAGTAAATTAGAAATAAAATCTCTTAAAGAATTATATTTGATATTTACTTCTTCAAGTTCTTTTTTTAAATATTTTATTTCATTATCTTTTTCAGCATTGACCGCTAAAAATGCTTTGTAATATTTAATTTCCTTTTCTAATTCTTTATAAAGTCCTTCACTTTTAGCAACCTTATTAACTGCCTCATTTGCTTGTT
>CANSAJ010000025.1 GCA_947644695.1 uncultured Bacillota bacterium
CAAAAATTTTTAAGCTTTTTTCAAAAAACTATTGACTATTCATAGTTGGTCTCCATACACAAATTATATGACAGAAAAGAAAAAAAGAAAAGTTAATTTTCTTCTTCATGAATATCATTTTTTGGTTTTTCTAAACCTTCAATCTCTATATTATTCTTAGTAGCATAATCCCATAATGCAGCATGAATTGCCTCTTCTGCAAGTAAACTACAATGTATTTTAACTGAAGGTAATCCATCCAAAGCTTCCATAACTGTCTTATTAGTTATTTCTAAAGCCTCCTGAATTGACTTACCCTTAACTAATTCAGTAGCCATACTACTTGTAGCAATAGCAGCTCCACAACCAAAAGTCTTAAACTTAACATCTCTAATAATATGATTATCATCTATATCTAAATATATTCTCATGATATCACCACACTTAGCATTACCAACTGTACCAACACCACTTGCATTTTCCAATTCTCCTACATTTCTAGGATTAGTAAAATGATCCATTACTTTATCACTATACATAATTAGTTACTTCCTTTCCTTAATAAAATCTTCATACAAAGGTGACATACTTCTTAAATCCTTAATAATATCTTTCAAAGAATCAACTACATAATCTATTTCTTCCATAGTATTTTCCTCATTAAAACTTATCCTTAAAGAACCATGCGCGATTTCATGAGGTAAACCTATAGCCAAAAGAACATGACTAGGATCTAAACTACCACTAGTACAAGCACTACCAGATGAAGCATAAATATCTATTGCATCCAATCTTAAAAGCATACCTTCACCTTCAATAAATCTAAAACTAAAGTTAGCATTCCCAGGAAGCCTATGTTCTAAACTACCATTAACTTTTACATAAGGTATTTCTTTAGTAACTCTTAGAATTAAATGATTTCTTAAACTTAAAACATATTGATTATTCTTATCCATATCTTTAAACTTAAGCTCTACTGCTTTAGCAAATCCAATAATAAGTGCACTATTAGTAGTTCCTGCTCTCTTACCTCTTTCTTGACTACCACCATTAATTAATGGCTTAATCATAACACCTTTCCTTACATATAAAAAACCTATTCCTTTAGGCCCATGCAACTTATGTGCACTAGTACTAAGCAAATCTATATTACACTCATCTACATTTATATCTACATTCCCATAAGCCTGAACTGCATCAGTATGAAAAAGCACATTATGTTTTTTACATATTTCCCCAATTTCTTTATATGGTTCGATGGATCCAATCTCATTATTAGCAGCCATAATACTTACTAAAATTGTATCTTCTCTAATAGCATTTTCTAACTCATCTAAATTAATAATTCCATACTCATCCACATTTAAATATGTAACTTCATAACCTAAATTCTCTAAACTTTTCATAGTTTCTAAAACTGCATGATGTTCTATTTTAGAAGTAATAATATGCTTCCCTTTATCTTTTCGACTTAAAGCAATTCCTTTAATAGCCCAGTTATCTGCTTCACTTCCACCACTAGTAAAATAAATTTCATTTTCACCAGCGCCTATAGTACTAGCAATAAGTGCTCTTGCCTCTTCAACTTCTTTATTAACTTCTCTACTAATTCTATAAACACTACTTGGATTAGCAAACTTAAGACCAAAATAAGGAATCATTGCTTCCACTACCTCTGGCTTAACCCTAGTAGTCGCAGCATTATCTAAATAAATCATACTTCCTACCTTTCACTTATATGTTCAATACCATACTCTAATATAATTCTGATATGTTCATCACTTATTGAATAATTAACATTTTGTCCTGACTTACTACACTTAACTAAATTTAACGTTCTCAAAATCTTAAGCTGGTGACTAACACAAGAAGAACTCATATTAACCTCTTCTGCAATCTCACTTACACACTTATCTCCATTCAATAACGAATCTAAAATTTTAAGTCTAGTTTCATCTGAAAAAACCTTAAAAAATTCTGTCAACTCCGAAACATTAATATCAGTATGCATATTCATATACCACCTTTATTTGAACATGTGTTCATATATTCATTTTATAACTATTAAAAACTCTAGTCAAGAAAATTTACAAAAACTATTCACAAAATCTCTTCAAAAGCTTTCTATTCTAAAATTCAAACTACTACTAAACTCTGACAAACAGGAACATTAGAACCAAACCACTAACAGCCTGTTCATAAACATCCAAAAACTCCATAAATAATTCTGTCGCTTCTACTGATAAAACACAATAGACATCTTCTCATATGGAATTTCCAAATAATCTTCTAGCACTTCAATATACCTTTCAAGAAAATTAATCTTTAAATCTTTTGGATTACATTTTTTTGATTATATGTTGTTGCTTTTTCTTTTCTTATAAATTCCATTTTATTCTTGGGTTTCTATACTTTTAGTTTCTAATACTAATTCATCAAAATAATCTTTTCCAAACTTAGGTCCGTTTTTTAATAACTCTGTATTTAAAACAAAACCTTTTTTGATATATTCTTTTAAAGTATTTGTTGCCCATATTCTAAAATCAGTAGCTTCTTTTGAATTAACTCTATAACCAACTGCTATAATTGCATCTAAACTATAAAAGTTAGTATTGTAATTTTTGCCATCAGAAGCAGTTACTCTAATTTTTTGAGTAACTGAATCTTTATTTAATTCACCACTTTTAAAGATATTTTGTAAGTGATAAGTAATATTGTTTTCTGCTACATTAAAAAGTTCTGACATAGTTTTTTGCGTTAACCAAAAGTCTTCATTATCATATAAAACTTCAATAGATTTATTTGTATTTTCACTTTGATATAAAATTAAGTCTTTTAACTTGTCTATTTGCATTTATCTAATCCTCCTTCAATTTTATTAATAGTCACAAATTTTTTTACTTGCTACAAATATTATTTTAGTATCATTTTCTAAAAATAAGCAAAAATTTTATTTTCATCTTCAGAAGTTATATTTATAAACTTTTTACGATACGATTCATTTTATCCGATAATTTTTACCGCTAATATAATTCTTTTTCGTTTTCTTTTCTCCTATATAACCATAGTCAATATTATTAACAATATTAAAAATCACTTGCATTTCTTTATTCACAAGTCACCTCCAAAAATATAACATCAACAGAAAAAAAGTGAAATATTAAAACTCCACTTTAATAACATCTGTCACTTCTTTTTCTTCATTAAAGAACACTTTTAAGGTATCACCTACATTAATAAATGGTATTCTATCTTTATTAATCTTAATAGAAAGCTTATAACGTTTAGACTCCATATCTTCTATATAATAATAAGTATTACCATCTATAATAACAGAATTAATCTTACGTATAGTTATATCTCTACTATTAGTTTTATCTCCAACATGTATTAGAGAGTCCCCTAAATAATTCTGTGTAGCTTTTTCTATTCCTTCACTTGCATCTGTTACAACAACTTTTTGATAATCTTGAACATCGACAAAAGCATACATTTTAACCAAACCTGCATTATCCTTTAAACTCATTAAATAAGTAGGTTTATTATTTAAATTTATCAAAAGAGGAAAAGTTGAAACATACTTCATCTGTTGAACCTGTCCTTCAGCACTAGCCATAGCAGAATACTCTTCAGCTCCAGGAACAGCATAAAACTTAGTTTCTTTAGTTCTCATATTAGTTAAAATAAACCCAATATTAGCCTCATCAGAACTAACACTTGTTATACCAGTATACAAATAAACATCATCATTCATAACAGTATAATTATATCCATCTGTTGTCATAACAACATTAGTCTGACTAAATAAAGAATTTAAAAATCCTTCTCTATAAAGTCCCCAATCATCTGTCTCTTCTATAATCAAATCAGCATCATAAACATGATCTACCCAAGACGGAACCTCATCCACATCATATAACTTACTATCACCAGTTACAGGATCTAAAATTACTACACCTTTCACCTCACGCCTTAAACTAATACCACTATACTTCATAACAGGAACTATCCAAAAAGGATTTCCATCATTATCAAGCTCAAAATTTTCTTGTCCAAAAATAAGTGTAGGATACTTAAATCTTAAATATCTTTGTAAATTTTTAAAAAAATATGATGAAGGCATATACTTCATACCATCTTCTACTTTAACAAGTTCACTACTTCCATTAATAGAATTAACTGTAATAAAACCTGTTATTCCTTTTTTATGATTCTTCATATATTTAAAAAATCCATTATATTCAAGAGGAGTAACTCTAACAATATTATCATTATAATTAATCTGAGTATATAAATCTGATACATAATACTGACTTACCATCTCTGGCATCTGTCCCATTACTCTATCTCCTAATTTACTACTAGAATCCTTATCAAGTAAAGGTAATTGATTAAAATTAACAGGAGCTACATCAGCTTCAAAATCAGCATTCTCTTCTATATCAATTCTACTTGCATATTTACTAGACTGAAATAAAGGAGAAAAAATTAAATTAACAACCAAAATCAAACCAATTATAACAAATACCGAAACAAAAGTAACTTTTGTAGATAAACCCATTTTAATTAGTCTACCTTTATTATCAAAACAAAACATTCCCGTAAGCATAGTATAAACTATTAACAAAAATGATAAAAACATCCAAAATCCCATACTTTGAATATTAATTGGTGGTAAAAACAAATAGTAAACTACAAAACCAACTAATAATGTAATAATTCCACATATTATATTTCTCTTTAACATAAATTTAACACCTCCAATATTAAGCTCTAGCAGCACCATCTACAGACAAAATAGCACCTGTAATATAACTAGCCATATCACTTGCTAAAAACAAAAATGCATTAGCAATATCTTCTGGTGTACCAATTCTACCAAGTGGAATACTTTGAATAAGGGGATCAATCATCTCTTTAGGTAAAGACTTAACCATATCTGTTTCTATTATTCCAGGTAAAACAGCATTAACCCTAATCCCCATAGGAGCAAGTTCTCTAGATAAACTCTTAGTTATACCATTAACAGCAAACTTACTTGCTGGATACATTACTCCTGATGGTTGACCATAAATACTAACCATAGAACTAGTATTTAAAATTACACCTCTAGTCTCTCTTAAATAAGGAACTATTTCTTTTGAACAAACAAATACACTCTTAATATTTAAATCATTTATCTTGTCATACTCCTCTACTGTATAATCTAAAATCTTAGTTTTAGAAGACATACCAGCATTATTAACTAAAATATCTATTCTTCCATACATATCATTAATCTTCCTAAAACATTCTCTCATTTCTAACTCATCACTTAGTTTAGGAAACATACCCATAACTTCATAATTAGAATTTTCTTTTTTTAGAATCTCTACTGCCTCATTTACACTTTCTTCTCTAGAACCAAAAAGAATAACCTTAGCACCATTATCTAAGAACTTTTTCACTGTAGCAAAACCTATTCCTTTAGTTCCACCAGTCACAACTGCAACTTTTCCATCTAACATTAAACATACCTCTTTCCTAATATCATTATACTACTAATATAAGTATTAAGAAATATAAAAATAAAAACCTAGATAAACTCTAGGATAAATTCATAATGGCGTCCTCAAGAGGGATCGAACCTCCGACCTACCCCTTAGGAGGGGGTTGCTCTTCCAGCTGAGCTATGAGGACAACAATTACTAAAACAATTATATCATTTAGTAATTATATCCGCAAGCGACTACTATCCTATTTATCAAGTAGCCAATCTATTATATTTTTATGTATTATTCCATCTTGTGAAAAATCAAAATTATCCATAAATTAATATATAACTTATCATTCACCTCCACAACAAAAGAGCAACTTATATGCTATTCTATGAATTTCTATACTAAGCTTGTTTTATTAACACAATTTTCTCTACTAAAATATAGAGCTAAAGAGTATCACTTTTACAATGATACTCTAATTTTATTTTTCTATAGGAAATTCTTTTAATTCAAATGTTTTTATAAATCTACTTTTTATTTCCTGAAATTTAACAATACCTAAATCACTTTCTTGATTTACTATATATAAAGTTTCATTTTTCAATGAATACCCTATTGGTAATAAGAAATCATTTCTTTGCTGAATAAATGGCATTTCTGTATAATCATTAAAATCTTTACTTTCTTCATCTACTATTATTACTGGTATAAAATACAAATATCTCCTTTTGTTATTTATAACTTTTAATACTTCCTCTAAATTATCATAAATTTTCTCTAACATTTCTTCTTTAAATTCATTTACTTTAATAATTGAAACTACTTCTATTTTTTCTATAAAGATTTTTTTACAATAATATTCAATTTTTATTTCTTTTTCCTCAATATTATATTTTAATTCATAATTTGCTTTTGACAATTTTTCTTTTAAGTATTCACTTAGTTCTTTATATGTTTTAAATCCCAACTTAAGCTTAATAGGAATGCTTTTAGGTATTGATATTTTAGTACTTGGGAGAAACACTAGCGCAGTAAAAACTAACCCTAAGATAATACCAATAGCAAATGTGATATTAATATACTTTGTTAAATCTTTATCTAAAATTATAGATATTTCTAAAATAATTAATGGCAAAATAATACATAAAAATGTTCCAATGTAACTTATAAACTCCATTATTTTTTCTCGTTTATTTTTATTATTTTTCTTCATTTATTTCACCTTATTTTTTTAATTATTTTATACAAAACTTATAAGTTTTGGTATTTGTTGTATTCCCCATTTAACAACTGGACTCATTGCTTCAGATACTTCTCCAGAAATTACAGAAACCATTAAAATACTTCCCATAAATTGTTGTCCTCTTTTACCTTTTATGAATCCTGGTAAAGATTTAGGATATTTGCCAGCTTTTATTGGTGGAAAAAATTCATTAATAATTGGCTCCACTAATTTGCTAGCAGCAACTGAACTTACTAAAGAAGTCATTGAATCTACGACAAGATCTTTACTATAGTCTTTAGCTATTTCCTTAATTGATTGATTATTACCTTTATTTTCTTTTGCTTTAGAAATAGCATCTAAACTTGTATTAATAACTGTAGCAGAAATACAGGCACCAATTAAAGCGCATCCAAACACCCATCCTGAACCTTATTACCACAATATAAATAAAGATTATCTCCTAATATATCATTTCCTAATTCTAAATCACTATTGATAAACCTTCTCCATAATGGATTATAATATCTACTATTTAGATAATATTATTTTGCTTCAGTGTCATAATAGTAGCTTCTATATTTAAATGGATTTATTATGCCTATGTGATTATTAATTGTTATAGTGCTTCCATTATTATATCTCCTTGATAATTCTTTTTATAGAAATATGTATTACTATTATGTTTTATGAGAATGAGTTATCCATTCTCATCTCGTATAAAGTATATCATGTTAATACCAATTTTTTCTAATAAAATGTGTGTACCCTCATAACTATTCAAACCTACAAATTACTAAAAAGTTAGAACAGTATCTTCTGTTCTCTTTTAATCTGTAAATAAAACTTCATTATTGAATATTAATTTTATTGATAATATCTTTTACTGACTTCATACTTCTGAATCCACCTGACATCTTTGCTTTATTTTTAATTCTGTTTCACTTAAATCATTATAAAATGGCCACTTTGTATCTTGTAATTTACAAATAAGCCTTCTATTATTTTCATAAATCTCTTTTTCAATTTTTTGTATTTTAATATCCCAAATTCATTACTCTGATTTGCAATATACATCTTATTTTCTTTTAATGCTATTCCTACAGGTAATCTAAACTTATTTATTTCTTGTATTAGAGGAGAGTTCATATATTTTTTAAATTCTTCATTACTTTCTTCAACTATAATGATAGGCACAAAATATACATATCTTATTATCTTATTTTCACTATATTTATTAAAAAAATAATTTAATTGTTCATCAAGTTCATCTAAATCTATATTTTTAAATTCTTTTTTATATATTATAGACACCATCTCTATAGAACTTAAAGTTAAATTTTTGATATATATCAAAATATCTGGTAATTCTTTTTCATATTTTTTGTACTTATTGCTATTAAAAATATTATCTAAATAACCATAAAAATCATTATAGTTATTATATTTTATTTTATAAATTGTTGCCTTTTTAGCCTTTGCTTTTAATGTTTTACCATCATTTATAGTCATCATAAATATTACTGTAATTAAAGATAACACTAATCCACCATAAAAAGAAGTCCCAAAAATTATTAATATTAATTCATTGGAATTAGATTAAAAGAAAGAAATGAGAAGAAGTAGAAATGGTGCGCCAACTGTCATAATCAAAGATAAAATCATCATTATTTTTAATATATTTTCTTTCTTTTTATAAGATATTCTTTTCATTTTCTCTCTCCTTTATCATTAAAGAGCAACTTAGATGTTACTCATTAACTTCATAAATTAATTCACCATTTATTTCATATGCATAAATTCCTTCTACATTTTTATTGAATAAAATTGCAACATCATATTTGTTTGCATCTTCTGTAATAATTACAAAATACTCATATGTTATATCACCATCTATTTTCATTTTTGTAGATTTTCTCTTTACTTTATCTATTTTTCCAATTTTTATTTCTAAAACTTTTGAATTTTTCATAAGCGTAGTATAATAGCTATTTTTATTTAAATTAAATTTTACCATTATTAATATAAATAAACTTATGCAAATAATATAGAAAACTACTAAAGTTTTTAAAAGACCTGAATATTTTTTAAAAAAACTAAATTTTATTTTTTTGCCACAATTTAAGCAAAATTTATCATTTCTACTTATTTTTGAATTACAATATTTACAAACATGATACTTATCTTTCATCATATCTACTAAAACTATCTTATGATAAAATATCTTAAATTTATATTAGCATCGTCCACTATTTCTTCATAAAGTATTTTTCCATTTATTTCATATGCATAGATTCCTTTAGTTTTTTTTGAATTTAATATTATTTTAATATTAAATTCTTCATTTGTATTAGTTGTTATTTTATAATTTGCCCAATAGGAACCATTATCATCAAATTTTTCAAACCAATCTGCTTTATCTTTATAAATTGTTTTTACTTCTCCTATTTTTTCTTTTATTATATTAGAATCTTTCATTAAAATTAATAATTTTTCATTTAGTTCTTTCGTATATTTTGTATTCCATGAATTAATACAATATAATACTCCTATTAGTATTGTAGCGCAAAATACAATTATCGGTATAATTAATTTTTTAACTGTTTTATTATGCATAAAACTTCATCTCCAATTCTTTTATAAATTAAATCCAATTTTAATTTTTATTCCAATACCATAAAATAACGAAAGATCAATTCCTAGAGAAATTTCTCCTCCTCTTGATGTCATGTTATATTGTTTTCCATTAGCATAACCTATATCAAATGTTTTGCTAACCTCCGCTGTGAATATTGAATTACTACCACCTAATCCTACTCCTGAAGACACTTCATATGTAAAATGATTTTTTACCCATTTTTTTTACATCACTTACAACTTTTTTTGTTTTTTTACATAAATTTCCTAGCCATTTTGGAATATTTCCATTTACATCGTCAAAGTTCATAGGATTGTTTATACAATAAATATATAAGTTCATTCCTAAATTATTTTGTGAACTTTGAATCAAAATGTTATCAAGACTAATAAACCTTCCCCATTCAGGATTATAATATCTACTACTTAGATAATATAATTTTGTTTCAGTGTCATAATAGTAACTCCTATATCTAAATGGATTTATTAATCCTATATGATTATTATTTGTTATAGTGTTTCCATTATTATCAGTTATAGACATAATGTTTCCCCATGAGTCATATTTATAATTTACTATCAAATCATAATTACTATCATATATTCCTATTATATCTCTTGATAATTTTTTTTATAGAATATGTATTACTATTATGTTTTATGAGAATGAGTTATCCATTCTCATCACGTATATAATATATCATGTTAATACCAATTTTTTCTAATAAAATGTGTGTACCTTCTACATAATATTTGGTAGTTATTCCATTTACTGTTTTACTTGTTCTTATCCCATCTATATTATATATAAGATATATTTAAATCATCTTTCGTATAATTATTTAATTGTCTTTCATTTTCTCATGTAAGTGTTGCATTTCCTATTGTTAATTTTTATTGTTAATTTAAATATGAAGTGCAACACCACAGCATTGAAAAAGACATATGAATAATCTATAATATCTTTTCGTCTAAAAAGAAAGGAAAATTCATATGTCTGAAACAAATAATACTATAAAATCAAAGCAAAATCAATATCATCATTTAACTAAAGAAGATAGATGTAAAATTGAAACATTAATTAATATTAAAGATCAAAATGGTAAAAGAATTTATTCTAATAGTTTTATTGCTAAAACTTTAGCAGTACATAAATCCACTATATCTAGAGAATTAAAAAACAGAATCAAATCTAAAATCATGATTAGAACTGGTAATATTAAAAATAAACCTTATAACGCTAATGATGCACAAAATGATTATCTATTCAAACGAGCTATGTCTAAAGCTAAATATAAACTAGAACAATTTCCTAAAATGACTAAATTTATTGAAAGTAAAATTAAAGATGATAAATGGGCTCCAGATGCTATAGTTGGTTACATGAAAACTCATAATTATTTTAATCGCGAGGGCTTTTGCAAAATAACTACACCAACTATTTACAATGCTATTAGATATAATATAATTAACGTTAAAATTGATGATACTAGAAGGATGAAAGATAATCCTAAATATGAATACCATGAAAAGAAAAATTTACCTGATTCAAAAAAAGAATATAGTATTAACCTAAGAGATGAAAGCATAGATAAAAGACTTATATTTGGTCATTTTGAATTAGATACGGTCCTTAGTACAAGACAAGGAGTTCATGAATGTTTAATGACTTTAACAGAAAGAAAAACCAGATTTGAAATAATATTTAAATTAAAAATCTAAAACTTCAGAAGAAGTAGTAAAAAAGTTTGACCAAATAAAAGAATTTATGAAAATAAATTTTAATAAAATATTCAAATCTATAACTACTGATAATGGTAGCGAATTTTCAAACTTTTTAGAAATCATTAAAAATACAAAAACAAAAATCTATTTTTGCCATCCTTACTGTTCAGGTGAAAAAGGAACCAATGAAAAACATAATAGTATAATAAGATATTTTATTCCAAAAGGAAATCTAATTGAAAAATATACTTACAAAGAAATAAATGAAATAGCTTCTTGGATGAATAATTATCCTAGAAAAATATTAGATTATAAAACACCTCTAGAAGCATTACTAGAAGAATTTAATGATAAAAATATTATAAATAAAATATATAAATTACAAGAAAAGATAAATTGCTAATAATATATTTATTCCAATTTCCTTTTGACAATGGGTCCCAATAAAAATTCTTATTTTGTTGGCTAAGCAATAAATAAATTTATCACTTAGCACAAAAGCTTATACGAATATTTTATCTCCCATTGATCAAAAGTTTTCTCGGCATAAAATACATAATTAGCAATCATATTATTCTATAAAAGTTGCACTTGACTTTTTAATTAAATATTAACTTTTCATATTACATCACACTAGGTAGTTTTATAATTAGCATATCTAAGCAAGACTCTATTACTTTTAAAGCTAAACTAAGTAAATTTAAATAATCGTTTCTAACATTTTCATCTTCTATCTTGCTAATATTTATATTTTGATAAAATGTATTAATCAAATCACATAAATCATACAAATAAAGTGCAACATATGAAGGTAATCTATCTTCTATAGCTAAATCCACATATTTATTGATTTCTAGTATCTTAAATCTTAAATCTCTATCAATATCATTATAAATCTTATCGCTTAAATTACCACCAATAACTTTATTATCATTAATAATCTTTCTTATTCTAAGAGCACTATATAAAATATATGGTCCAGTTTTTCCACTAACATCACTAAACTTAGCAATATCATAATTATAGCTTTTCTCTCTATTATTTTGTAAATCTGCATACTTAATAATAGCATTTACTATTATATTTATATCTTCTTCACTCATATTTTTATTCTCTTCTCTTAAAGAAATAAAATTTTCTCTAGTAAGTTTAATAAGTTCGTCTAATTTTAAAGCTTCACCATTTCTTGTCTTAAAAGGTTTTCCATCACTTCCATTAATAGTACCAAAAGGTATATGCTCTAACTTAGCATTAGCTTTAATACCACTCATATCTGCCACTCTAAAAATCTGTTCAAAATGAAGACTTTGTCTAGGATCAGTTACATACAATACATAATCTGGTTTATATTCTTTCATTCTTGTCATTAAAGCTGCCAAATCTGAAGTAGCATACATAAATGTTCCATCACTACTAAGAACCATACAAGGAGGCATCTCTTTTTTATCATCATCTCTTTTAACATGAACAACTTTTGCTCCATCATCTAAAGATAACAATTTTTTACCATCTAATAGCTTAAATAAATCATCAATAAATGGCTTACTATCACTTTCTCCTAACCACATATCAAAAGAAATATCTAAATAATTATAAATTCTCTTAATATCATTTAAACTAACTTCCTTAATCTTGTCATAATACTCTTTATATTCTCCACTTTGAAACTGATAAGTAATTCTTTTACATTCTGCATAAACCTCACTATCGCTTTTACATAAACCACTCATCTTAGGATATATATAATTTAAATAATCTATATCTATATCCTCCAAATTCTTTTTATCTTTTAAAATCCCATATATAACTTGACCTATTTGTAATCCAAAATCACCTAAATGAACATCACTTATAACTTTATATCCTCTAAACTTAAGTATTCTCTTTATACTTTCACCAACAATAGCTGGTCTTAAATGTCCTATATGTAAAGGTTTAGCAATATTAGGTCCACCATAATCTAAAAAATAAACCTCTTTCTTTTCTTCATTAGAAAGTCCATTATTAATATATTCATTAAGAGCTTTATTAATAAAACTATCACTTAAAAATATATTAATAAAACCAGGTCTTACAAACTCTACACTTTTAAATATATCACTAAAATTATCAAGCTCATTTATTTTATTAACTAACATTTCTCCAAACTCTATAGGATTAACTTCTCTATCTTTAGCAATTTGAAAAACACTATTAATTTGAAAGTCAGCTTTTTCACTATAAGAAACCTTTAAATAATCTAAAATATCTAATTCAATAAAAACTGGCTTTAATACTTTTTTTATTGTTTCTATCACGCTTCATCACCATAAAAATTGTATCAAAAAAAAAGAATAAAGTAAACTAATGTCACCCATTCTTATCTTGGAATATATAATTTCAAAGCAGCTTTTTCATTATCTGTAAGCATATATTCTGGCTTTAAAATTCCTTTCTTATAAGCAGATTCACCAGCCTCTTTAATTACTTCCGCTAATTTAGTAGCACTTTCATATGCCGCTCTATATTTAAACTCTAAATATTCTCTATATTCCTTATATAATCCAATTCTATCACTTGCGCTCATTATTATTCCTATCTATGTTTCCTCAAACCTAAAAACATAATCGCCTTTTTCTCTTCATTATCAAGTTTATATTCTAAATTTTCTTCTTCTGCCATACTTTGTAAAGCCTTTTTCTCTATTGCCGATAAACAAGCAAGCCAATATTTATTAATAAAATATCTTCTAGCCTCTAATTCTTTTTCTTCTTTATCCATGTTAAGCCCCCAATACATGTACATTGTACAACATTTTGTCCCTTTCGTCAAGCTTTCAAGCAAAAATAAAAGCCCTAATCTCTAGAGCCAATTTTATATCCATCTTGGAACATATATATTTCTTGTAATTATATCTTTATAATCTTCAAAAAATACTATCATCTTATTCATAACATACTCAACTAAATTAGTAACACCTTTAGAAACCCTTAAACTACCTAAATGTGCACACATTTCTTTTTTAAACCTATTATCAGAAATAAACTTTAGCATTATATTATCTATAAGAACAAGTTTTTCCCTTTCTCTTTTAGTAATGATTTCTAAACCAAATATATAATCCATATAAAGATTAATTATATTTGATGTAACCTCATCTCCTTCACATATATCTGAATTAACTATGGTGTAATAATTTTTACAAATGTCTACCACTTCTTTATTTTTGTTAAAACTATTCATATCATTACTCCTCTTTATTATAAACTAATTATAATATCTGATATGTCTAATTACAACGGCAAATTTTGTTCGCCTCAGTATAATAAAAAGAACAATCTCTTTATTTATAAGGGCAAAAATTTTGTCGAAAAAAGTACTTTTTTTTAAAAGTACTAAAATAACTTAAAAATATCATTAAGAGTTACATATAGCATCAGTACAATCAAAAGTACAGCTCCTATATTATTTAAAATAACTTCAACTTTAGGATTTAATTTACCACCTTTAATTTTTTCTATCAATAAAAGCAGAATTCTTCCACCATCAAATACTGGAACTGGAATTAAATTAATAATAGCAACATTTATACTTAAATAAGCTGTTAAATAAATAAGATTCTCAAAACCACTTGATTTAACATTATCTATAACTGTAAAAACTCCTATAGGCCCACTTAGATTATTTACTCCAATTTTTCCAGTAATTAATTTACCTAAAACATTAAATACATTTAAAGTTGTTTTCCACGTACCTACAAATCCATACTTTAATGCCGCAACTAGACCTTTTTCTTTATGAACACTGGAAGTAAAACCAAAACTTGGTACTTTATTTCCATCTTTATCTTCTTTATATTCTGGAGTAATTTCTATATCATATGTTTTACCATCTCTCAAAACCGAGAAAGTAAACGACTGTTCTTCTTCTCCAAAATGCGTTTCTAATATAATATCATCAAAACTAGAAACTTTCTTACCATCAATTTTTTTTATCAAATCTCCATCTCTTAAACCAGCTTCATAAGATGGACCATCTTCGACTACTTCCCCAACATAAGGATCAGTAGTAGGACTACCATAAATAAGTCCATTTAAAAATAAAAACACTATTGCTAATAAAAAGTTAAACACTATTCCCATTATTAAAACAGAAAAACGTTGTAATACACTTTTATTCTCTAATATCTGATCATCTCTTAAATTAGGATCAAACTGTTTATCAGTAGCAATTGCAGTAAATCCTCCTAATGGAAATAATCTTAAACTATATAAAGTCTCATCATTCTTTCTTTTAAAACTAAATATTTTTGGACCCATTCCAACAGCAAACTCACTAACATATACTCCACTTTTCTTTGCTGATAAAAAATGCCCTAATTCATGTATGAATACAATAACACTTAAAACAATAATTAAAATAATTAACGTAATAATAAAATTCATCTTGCCTCCTATAAAAATCTAATAAAATAACTAAATGCCAAAACCACAAATAATATACTATCTAGTCTATCTAAAACACCACCATGCCCTGGCATAATGTTACCAAAATCTTTTATACCAAAATTTCTTTTAATCGCACTAAACACTAAATCTCCCAATTGTCCAATTACACTCAAAAGTGCCACTAATAATACAAGTATAATTATATTACCTGTATAATCAAACACAGTTATATAAAATACAGCACTTATAAAAGTCCCAAATGCTAAACCTCCTACAAAACCCTCCCAAGTTTTCTTAGGACTTACAGTAGGACACATCTTATTCTTACCTATAAGCATACCTACAAAATATGCAAATGTATCTGTAAAAACAGTTATAAGTAAAAGAAACACTAAATAATAAAGATCAAGCATTCTAACACTAACAAGTTGATTAAAACTAATACCTAAAAACAAAATACTTCCTATCATAAAAAATGCATCATTTATACCATATTTTTTACTTTTATTATAAAAAACTAAAGGAATTAACATTAAAAATATAATACTACTCATCACTTCATAATCAAATAAATATAATGATCCTAAAATATTCCAATTACTAGTCATTAACAATATAAATGAAATAACACCAAACACTTTCATAAGATAAGGTATATCTTTTTTACTACTCTTAAGTTTTAATAATTCCATAAACCCAATTAGTCCAATTATTGATGCCCCAACATAAAAAGGAACTTTTCCATAAATTATTATAGGAATACATATTAACAATGCAACAATCGCACTAATCACTCTAGTCTTCACATATATCACTTCCATTTCTATTATACTTAAATTATAGCATAATAATGCACAAGAGAAAATAAAAAAGCACTAAGTATACAAATCCACACTAGAATTATATACTTAGTAACTATAATTATTCAAAAAACTTATCTATAGATATTCCAAGCACCTCGCTTATTTTATATAGGTTATATATGCTTATACCTTGCTTTATATTAGCACTTTCCAATCCACCAATTAATGATACTGATACACCTATTCTTTTAGCTAGATCTTTTTGAGTTAGTGTTCCTACATTAGCATTATATAATGTCCTATATCTTTTGATATTCCTTCCTATCCTATTATTCATCATCTCTTCATTTATCATAGGTGCCTCCTAGTTTTCAGCACTACTACATGTACTATTGATTTCTACTTTATATGGATCTGTGCTTGTTCCGTTTCCGGAAGATGTTAGAACGCAAGATTTCAGAGAAACTACTGGACGTACTCCGTCCGCATTGCCGACGTAAACGCCAGTGTAAGCCAAGTAGCCAGGAGAACTAGAACCGCGCACGCCTAACACGCGCAAGTAGTAATAACTACTACTAGACCAGTAGAAGTTATACGGACTCATTGTCCACCACCAGGTGGACCCGGTTACGCTACCTCCTGTAGCATTGTAGTAATAATATGCTTTTGCTTGTGTATTCCATTTACCACCTGCAAACACCACCTCATCTGCAGTCATAAGGGCTACTGGATTTGTTAGCTTTCCATTTCCTGTACTTGTACTTACTGTGAACTTATCTGCTATATCCGCTCCATTTGTTCCTGTATATAAGCTTCCACTTGCATTATTTCCACATTTATATGATGGAGCTTGACTCTGTTCTAACCTATAATACACAGCATAAAAGAATGTTGCTGAGGTACTGTATCCCCCATTAGCTCGATCATTACAATAGATTGCTGTCTTACTTACGTAATCACCATAACTTGGTTCTATTGTTTTATCATACCAATCGTCTATTACTCCCTTTATTGTTGAATTTGTCGTATTATTTCTATTACTTGCAACACTTCCTGTTGTTCCATACATATATCCTACATACATTGGATCATTAGCTGTACTATTATATGCACTTTTTCCTATATATCCAGCCTCTGTATTCTTATCGGGACCTACATATAGTAGTCTTACACTTCCATCTTCATTTATTCTGATGATTCTCCAATATAGTCCTGCAAAATATACCCAGTTATCTGTTGCATTTCCTGAGAAATAATATACTGTA
>CANSAJ010000026.1 GCA_947644695.1 uncultured Bacillota bacterium
TCAGTATTAAATACAAAATCTCTCTTGTAACTGACTATATATATCATACAAGGGAGTTATGGTTGATTTACGTATTCATACAGCAGATTGTGGTGGTAGTTTAGATGTACGAGAGATACTTACTAAGGCTGAAAAGCTTAAATTAGATGTTATTTCTATCACTGATTTTAATAGTGTTGATGCATATTTATATCTTATGTGTAATCCTAGAGATAGATTGTTATATTCTGGTAAACTCATAAGTGGAGTAGAGTTACTTGGATTTGATGAAGGAAATATTGTAGAGATCTTAGCCTATGGTTTTGATGTTAAAAAGCTTTTTATAGATAAAATTGATAGCTTTTTGCAGAAAGAAATTTTAAAGCATTTTATACGAGTGTGTAAATCTAATAAGATTATATTAGATGAAAATTTAGACATAAGTGATTATGGAAGAAATTCAATTGCTTATTATGTTTTTATAAATAGTCTTCTTAGAAATAACTCTTATTCTAGTTTATTTGGGAAGGACTTTGATAGTTTAAGAACATTTTTTAATCAAGAGTATACTAATTATTGTAGTTCATTTTATTTTGATAGTGGTGAATCTTATAGAAGTGTGGAAAGTGTTATTGATGATATACATGTTGCTGGTGGGCTTTCTTTTGTTATGAATCCTGATTGTAATAGTATTGAAAGTTTGATTAGTAGATTTGATTTTGATGGAATAGAGTGTGTAAGTAATCATGTTGATATTGAAGAACAAAGATATTTAAAATATTTATGTATGCGTTATGGTAAATATATTTTAGATGAAACAGAATCTAATTTGTGGGTTAGTTCTATAGATAATGTATTAAAACTTTATAAGTAATAAATTTCTTAAATTTTTTGTTGACTTCGTATTTATTTTTGGTACAATATAGTTGGTGATGAGGAAATGGGTAGACCGAAGAAAGAGAATAAGATGATGTCTCAAGCTGAAATTGAACATGAGATAAAACTGAAAGAACTCGAAAGGGATGTTATTCGTCAAGTAGTAGAAGCTCGTAAAAGTCAGAAATTGTCACAAAGAGTTGTTGGTGAAAGAGCAGGTATTATTAGAGAAACCGTAGCAAAGATAGAAAATAATTTAAATAGTCCTCAGATAAATACACTTATTAAATTACTAGAACCTATTGGTTATACCTTAGGGGTAGTTCCTCTAGTTAAAGACGAAGAAGAAATAGCGGAGTTAGAAGCTGTTATTGAATAAACGAGATTTATATCTTGTTTTTTGTTTTATAGAGAATTTATCATATAAAAAACAAGTGTTTTCAAAATGAAAATGGTTATGCTTTATTGTTTTCATATTCTTGATAGAAAAAATGTATGATATTCATTAATCAAGGTTTACCACTATCTAAAGAAGGTTAAGTATAAGGCTAGGGTTATATTTGCTTAATTTATGTCTTTTTAAAATATTTTTATGTTTAGTTTACATTCACTTTACTTACAAACTTGATTTAATTAAAAAGGTTTTATATAATGAATTCAATGGTAGAGTGTCTATCGAAGGAGGTTAAATTGGATAATGGCTAAAGGTAACGACTTTAAGAAGCCAGTTAATAATCAAGAAATTGTTATTAACGAAGAAGATGAAAAGAATAAAAAATTAATAATCATCGTAGGTTTGTCAATAGTCGTTGTTCTTGGATTAATTATTGCTTCTGTTTCTTACTTTAATGGTAAGACAGTAGAAGATAAGGAAAAGAATAATGGCAAAAAAGATAAACCAACAGAGATTGTTAATCCACCAGTAGTCGAGAAGCCAGAAGAAAAGCCTATAACTAATGTAGTTGCTGATAATAATTATCAAAGACCTACTAAACCAGTTGTAGTAGATCCTACTCCTTCAGTTCCTGAGGAACCTGAAGAAGAAAGTCCTATTATAAGTGAGTCTAATAGTTATTCAGTAGTTATGAAAGGTAATACTGCAATAGTTAGTGGTGTTTCTAGATATTATGTGTCTGAAGATCAAAAAGAGATGACACCTGTTGTTAGAGTTAAAGTTATGCTTAATAAGAATTACAACGAAGAAGATTTAGAAAATCTTAGTGTTGAAACTTTTACTACTTCAGGAAGTCGTGTTTCTCTTAAAGATGATATTTTAATGACTGATGAAACTACTGGAGAATTTTATTTCTATTGGACAGAACCAGTCGGATCAGGAGAGCCAAGACCTGTTAGTGTTAATATCTATTATGATGGAACTAAAGATGGATATGTTGAAACATATACACTTGATTTAACAGGGTTATCTATAGAAGAACTAGTTGCAGAAGACGAAGCTAAAAATTTAGTAGTAGTCCCAGATATGAATAATGATACATCTGATGCTTATGGTGACTTTGGATTTACATATGAAATCGTTATATATGAGCATAAAACTGGTGATGATATAGAATGGAAAGATGATACACTTTTAACTAATGATGAAGTAGAATCTATGGAAGTCTTAGATGAAAATATTGATTCAGAAGCTTCTACTAATCCAGATGATACTGCAGATAAAGAAGCAGAAGAGCTAGCAAAAGAGTTAGCTAAAGATGTAACTTATACTGTAAGATTTGAAGGAGAAGCAGGATATTTTGAAGATGGTACTTTTCAAAATTTAGGTTTTGATGGATTTAATAATATCATTGTATTAAAAGTATATTCACCAGAAGGCGCTAAAGATATAGATCCTAATAAAGTTTCTATAACTGGAGTTAAACCTGATGGTACAAGTTATACTGATACGAATGCAGGTGTAGCTGGTTTTGATACTACAGATGCAGGAGAAAAGAGATATTATATCTACTTATTCTATGCTGCTGATGGTAAAATTCAATTTGAAAATGAAGACGGCACTATTAAGCTTCCTAGTTTTACAATAGATTGGGATGGAGCAGATAGTGATGTTATAGGTACAAGAACATATGAGTTTGATTTAGGAAAACTTGATGTCTTAGATAAAGATGATACTGGAAGTACTCCTGATAAGGATCCTTCAAATCCAGGAACAACAACTGATGATACACAAGTAGAAGAAGGAAACACAGAAGATACAGTAGAATCTGGAACAAATGGAGCAGAAGTAAGTGGTGAACAACCATCTCAAACTTCACCAAATACTTTAGAACCTGATGTTCAGCTAGCTATGAGTGAAACTAATCAAATATTAGAGGATACTATTTTATAGGGTCCTTTTTTCTTTACTCTTAAATTTCTCTTTGATATAATTTTTTTAGTGATTTATTATGAAAGTTTTAATAGATGGACAATATTATGAAGTTGTTATTTTAAGAAAGAAAATTAAGAATATTTATTTTAGAGTTAAAAGTGATTTGAAGATATATGTTACTTCTTGTAAGAGTGCAAGTGATTCATATATTTTAGATTTGATTAAAAGTAATCAAGTGTCAATAATTAAAATGATAAATAGAGAAAAGAAAAGACAAGAAAAGAGTAGTAAGTTTTTTTATTTAGGACAAGAGTATCATGTAGTACTTTGTAATATTTTTAAGACTCCAACTATAGATGATGGAAAGATTTATGTGTCTAGTTTAAAGCAATTAGATAAGTTTCTAATAGATGAGGCTAAGAGAATATTTCCTATTAGATTAAAGATGTGTTATGATAAAATGAATGCAGATATTCCATGGCCTAGGCTTAATATTAGAAAGATGACTAGAAAATGGGGTTATTGTAATAAGAGAGATGAGTTAGTTACTTTAAATAGAGAGCTTATTAAATATAGTTTAGATGAAATAGATTATGTTATAGTTCATGAACTTTGTCATTTTATTCATTTTGATCATAGTAAGGCATTTTGGGAGAGTGTGAAACTTTATAAACCTAATTATAAAGATAATAGAAAGGTATTGAGAGAAGAATGAGAAGTATAAAATATTATAAAAAGTTGAGAGAGAAGAAGTATATTTTAGAAGAAGGTAAATATATAGTCGAGGGAGAACATTTAGTAGAAGAAGCTTATAAAGCAGGTGTTTTAGAAGAAGTTTTATGTACAGATGAAAATAATATTTATGATGTACCTTCTAATATTTTAAGTATGCAAGATTTAAAAAGTATAAGTTTACTTAAGAGTGTTCCTGATATTATGGGTGTTGTTAGATATAAAGATAGTAATAATATTTGTGGTAAAAGAATTGTTATTTTAGATAATGTTCAAGACCCTGGTAATGTCGGTACTATTGTGAGAAGTGCGCTTGCATTTAATGTAGATACAGTTGTTCTTAGTGAAGATTCAGTTAGTTTATATAATGATAAAATGATACGTGCAAGTGAAGGGACAATTTTTCATATGAATGTCGTTAGAATGAATTTGAGTGAAGCTGTTAAATTAATACAAGAAAAAGGAATTAAAGTGTATTATGCAGATATGGATGGTAATCTTATTTTAGATGAGTGTGATTTTAAAGAGTATGCTATTGTTTTAGGTAGTGAAGGACAAGGCATAAGTGATTATGTTAAAAGTGTAAGTGATGATTCTATCAGTATTCCAATATCTTCTAATTGTGAAAGTTTGAATGTTTCTGTAACTGGTGGTATAATAATGTATAAATTTAGGTGAAGAGAATGGATTATTTATTGATTGGAAAACTTGTTAATACTCATGCACTTAAGGGTGAGGTTAGAATTATAAGTGATTTTAGTTTTAAGTCACGTGTTTTTGTGCCTGATATGAATCTTTATATAGGTAAGTCTAAAGAAGAAGTTACGATATTAACTTATAGACCTCATAAGAATTTTGATATGTGTAAGTTTAAGGGATATGATTCTATAAACGATGTTATTAAATTTAAGAATAGTCTAGTTTATATTAATAGAGATGATTTGAAATTAAATGAAGATGAGTATTTAGATAGTGATTTAATTAATTTAGAAGCTTTTTATAAATCAAGTTGTATAGGGAAGGTTTTAGATATAGTTAATAATAATGGTTATAAGTTGTTTTTAGTTAATGATAAATATATTCCTTATAATAAAGAATTTATAGAGCTTATTGATATTAGTAATGGCAAAATTATATTTAAGAATTTGGAGGGGCTTTTATGAAGATAGATGTATTAACTCTTTTTCCTTCAATTTTTAATATAATTATAGAGAGTAGTATTATTAAGCGTGCGATAGATAAAGGAAAAGTAGAGATAAATATTATTAATATTAGAGATTTTAGTGATTATAGTAATAGTCAAGTAGATGATACTCCTTATGGTGGAGGAGGCGGGATGGTTCTTATGTGTGATCCTGTCTTTAAAGCTATAGAAAGTGTAAAAGTAGATAATAGTAAGGTTATTATGATGACTCCTAGTGGTAGTGTTTTTAATCAGAAATTGGCATATGATTTTTCAAAGTTTGAGCATATTATTTTACTTTGTGGGCATTATGAAGGTTTTGATGAGAGAATTAAGACATTAGTGGATTTAGAAGTTAGTATAGGAGATTATGTTTTAACAGGTGGAGAATTACCTGCTTCTGTGATTATAGATTCAGTTGTTAGGTTAATACCAGGGGTAATTAGTGAAGAAAGTTTGAAGAGTGAAAGTTTTACTGATTCGCTTCTTGATTATCCAGTATATACTAAACCTAGAGTTTATAGGGGAATGGAAGTTCCAGAAGTTTTGCTTAGTGGAGATCATAAAAGAATAGAAGAGTATCGTAAAAGTGAAAGATTAAGAATTACAAGAGAAAAAAGAGCAGATATTTTAAAGTAGGTGGGTTTTATGTTTTATTTAAAAAGAAAAATTAAGAAATGTAGATTTAAAAGTATTTCGCCAATGAATGGACTTTCTATTAAACCAAGAGGAAGTAAGGATTCTCATGTTTTATCTGTGACTATTTGTGATGAAGAATTTAAGAATATTTATATAAGAAAACAACTTAATAAGAAATCTTCTAAGTTGTGTAATTATTTATATAAGTTTTTGATTAGTGAGGATGATAGTGAGAATGGTGTAAAAGCTTGTTTAGGTGAGATAGAGAAAGCTAAGTCTATTATTTTTAATAAATATAAAGAACATATGAAGAACGAGTTATATAGAGAGTTTTTGGCAAAAGTTGTTTTGATAGAGAATGAGTTTAGGGATAAGTATTTGGAGAGACAATATTATGCTAATTTGATAAGTCGGGCTTATACTTCGGTTAAGCCTTATGAGGAGGAAATGGAAAAAGGTAGAAGTAGATAGGTGGTAAAGTTGAATTTAGAGAGAGTAAGAGAGTTAATTCTATCTTGTAAAGGTAGTTTAAATATTTATGATTTAGAGTTTTTACGTAGTTTTTGTGAGTATTTTGTTAGAGATAATGCTTTGAGTTCTTTTTTAAATAATATATTATTTGGAGATTTAAATAGGTATGGAAGTTCATCTATTTATGATAGGAAAAAAGGCGTTATAGTTATTGATGAAAAAGCTATAGAAAGTGATATTGAATTACTTTATAAATCATATTATATTAGTAGATGTGATGAGAGATATAAATTTAGTATATTTATTTTTAAGATAATTCATGAATGTACACATGTTTATCAATTGCCTTTGATGAGAAGTAAAAAATGTCAGCTTTTAAGAGATATTTTTGCTCATTCGTTACAGGTTATGGATGGTTATATAAATTTAAGAGGAAAGAAAAATAGTATATCTTCAAGTATGTTTTATAATGCTAATCATGATTTGTTTCCTACCGAAAGACATGCTAATTTAGTGGCTTATGACTTTTTATTATCTATTATACAAAGTCTTTATCCAGATGATATAGAACTTATTTCAGACATTTTATGTTTATTTGATGATTCTTTATGTCTTGGATATCATTTTGATGATGAAGAAATCTCACCATTAGAGGAATTTTATAGATTAATTAGTAGAGATGATTTGTTCAGTAGCTTTTCTTTTCAGGAGTATAGCGATAGAGAAAAACTAATGTATGGAATGCCTATGGATTATTTAGTGTATAATAAAGAGAGAATGAAGATATTACAAATGGAGGAATAGGTTCTTTGAGTTTAGGTAAATATTAGATTATCTAATACAATAAAATGCGAACGTTGATTTTCACCACAAATTATCGTATAATGATAAAAAGAGGTGAAATTATGATAATTACTAATGATATTGCAAAAAGTAATTTTAATGACTTTTCTAATAAGAATACTAAATTATCAAGAGAAGTTAGAGCTGGTAAGTTATTTAAGATAATTAATGGATTATATGAAACTAATCAAAATACTCCAGGATACTTGCTTGCAGGAAGTATTTATGGACCATCATATATTTCGTTTGAATATGCATTATCTTATTATGGATTAATTCCTGAAAAAGTAACTACAATAACTTCAGCAACATTTAATAAAAAAAAGAAAAAGCAATATAATACGGATTTTGGAGTTTTTACATATAGAGATGTTCCAATTTTAGCTTATCCAGAAGAGATTCTATTAATGGAATCAGATGATTATTTTTATCAAATTGCAACTCCAGAAAAAGCATTGTGTGATAAGTTATATACGTTATCTCCATTATGTAATTACTCTGATTTAGAAAATATGTTGTTTAATGATTTACGGCTTGATGAAGAAGAATTTTGTTCTTTAAATTCTAGTAAAGTAGAGAAATTAAGTGAATTATATCACTCAACAAATATTAAGATGCTCGCTAAATATATGAGGAGGAATAAAAATGACTAATGTAATTGAACAAATGCTAGAATCATATGAAATTAAAAATACAAATGACGAAATAAATGCTTTAAAGGAAATCATCCAAGAAATAGTGCTATCTGGATTATCTAGAGGAGGCTTTTTTAAGGATGTTGCATTTTATGGAGGAACAGCGTTAAGAGTTTTTTATAAGTTAGATAGGTTTTCAGAGGATTTAGATTTTGCATTAATATTTCCGAATAAATCTTTTGATTTAAGTAAGTATTTTACAAGTATTGAAGAAGAATTAAAGTCTTATGGATTAAATTTAGAGATAAATACAAAAAATAAAACTGATGATTCTAATATTACATCTGCATTTTTAAAAGGAGATACAATAGAACATATTTTAAAATTTTTTCCGAATGAAATAAATCATCAATATGATCATATGCTTAAGAATATAAAAATAAAATTTGAAGTTGATATAAATCCTCCAAGTGGTGCGACTTATGAAGAAAAATATAAGTTATTGCCTAGTCCCCATCAAATAAAATTATATGATAAAGAATCTTTATTTGCTGGTAAAATTCATGCTATATTATGTCGTGGTTGGAAAATACGAACTAAAGGAAGAGATTTATATGATTATGTTTTCTTTTTAGCTAATAACACTACTGTAAATATAGAATTAGTTAGAAATAAATTGATAGCATCAAATTATATTAATCCTGATAGTAAGTTTGATATAAATGTACTAAAAGAGTTGTTAATAAAAAAGTTTGAGAAGATAGATTATAAAGACGCAAAAGATGATGTTATCCCATTTATTAAAAATATAGATAGTTTAAATATATGGAGTAAGAATTTTTTTATTAGTATAACGGAGAAATTAAAGTAGTTGTAATTTATTATAATATAGATATTTATGAAGTTAAAGATTAGGAAATAAATATGTCTGTGCATCTATTGTAATGCTTCTTGATTATAGAGATAAATTTACAGCGAGAAATGTTAGCGAAGATCGTTGTGTAACAAAATATGTATAAAGGTTAAGAAATTTCTGTAGAAAATCTAAACTCAAATTTCTTGCATTTTTTGGGAGTTTGTGATAATATTATAGTGCTTAATCCGCTGCAAAATATGGTGCATGATTAAATCAAGCAAAAAGAAGGAGCGACGTAAGATGAATTTAATCGATAAGATTAATAAGAAACAAATTAATCCTAATGTTCCAGAATTTAGAGTTGGAGATACTGTAAGAGTGGATGTTAGAATTAAAGAAGGAAAAAGAGAAAGAATCCAAGCTTATGAAGGAATTGTTACTGCTCGTAAAGGTGGAAGCGTTTCTGAAACATTTACTGTTAGAAAGAAGAGTGGAAATGTTGGAATTAACAGAGTATTTCCAGTAAATAGTCCTCTTATTGATAAGATAACAGTTGTTAAGAAAGGTAAGGTAAGAAGAAGTAAACTTAATTTCTTAAAGCAAATTAAAGGTGGATTTAAAATTAAGGAAAGAAATTAGGCAAGTCCTAATTTTTTTAGTTTGTTTTGTTGTATAATATATTAAAGGAGGAAAAATGGATAAAGAAGAAAAAAAGACATTTGAGGATTTTATGAGAAGTTTAAAGCCTTATTTGATTATAGTTTTGGTTGTTATATTAATTAGAACTTTTATTATTACTCCTGGGGTTGTTAATGGAGAAAGTATGGAAGATACTCTTTTTGATGGGGATTATGTTTTAGTAAATAAAATTGGATTATTGTTTGGATTAGATAGATTTGATGTAGTGGTTGTTAAATTAAAGGGTAGTAAAGATATGTGGGGGAATAGATCAAATGATGATACAATTATTAAAAGAGTAATTGGTTTACCTGGTGAGACAGTTAAGTATGCGAATAATGTTCTTTATATTGATGGTAAAGAAGTGGAAACTCCTATAGAATTTGAACTTACTGATGATTTTACTATGGAAGCAGGGAAAGATGAATATATTGTTTTAGGTGATAATAGAAATATTTCTAAGGATAGTAGAATTATTGGACCAGTATCAAAAAAGAATATTAAAGGTAAAGTTAATTTTGTGATTTTTCCTTTTAAAGATGCTGGATTAATTAAATGATTTATGGTGAAGAATGAAGAAGTTTATTAATTTGATTACGTTAATGATTACAGGTATAGGTATTTTGTCTTACTTATATTTAGTAGTTTTTTTTAAATGTAATTTTTCTTATTTATTTGTACTTGTGTATTTTATTTTATTGTCTTTATTTAATTTTTTAAATGGTATTATACAGGATGATAAATTTGTTTATTATAGAAATATTAGTATTTATGTTGTTCTTTATTTTGTACTACTTATATCTGTTACTATGTTTTTAAATAGAGCACATATATATTTAAATTTTGATGTTAGTACATATTATAAGAATATTAATTTGATTCCTTTTAAAACTATTTTAATTTATTTAAGTGGTAAAACTAGTGTATTAAGTTCATTCATTAATCTTTTAGGTAATATGTTTGTATTTATCCCTTTATCTTTTTTAATAATTATAAAAGATGAAAATAAGAATATAGCTAAAGTATTAAGATATGTAGGATTTTCTGTTTTAATGGTTGAAGTATTACAGCTCGTTTTGTCTACTGGATTTTTTGATATAGATGATTTTATTTTAAATATAGGTGGGTCTTTATTGTTTACATATATTGTTTATAGATTTGACTTAAATATAAAACTAAGATCTATGTTTTTTAGGGATTTTTTAGTTAATGAAAAACTTAAGTATTTTGCTTATTTCTTTATTCTATTGTTAGCTATTTTAGTAATTATATTTGTGTTTGTATTTAGATAGGAGTATTTTATGGAAAAACTTTTTTTAGAAGAACCTTCAATTAATAGAAAGAAAGATGCAATGGATTATTTAGAAGAGAATGTTAAATATAATTCTGATTTTAATGGTACTGGAAGTTTAGAATTATGTTTAGAAGGAATTACTTATGAGGAGTGGCTTATAGAACTGATAAGTAAAAAGAATTCAGAGTATGTAGAGGCAATGAATATATGTCTTTCTAAAACTTTTTTTGTAGTAAGAGAATCTGATGATAAAATAGTTGGTATGGTTAATATTAGGTATAATATTTCAAAAGAGAAATTATCTACTTGGGCTTCACATATAGGTTATGGTATAAGGCCTACTGAAAGAGGAAAAGGGTATGCTAAAATAGCCTTGTATTTAGCTTTGATTGAAGAACAAAAACTTGGTGAAGAAAAAGTTTTATTAATTTGTGATGTTAATAATGTTGGATCTTCTAAAGTGATTGAGGCTTTAGGAGGAGTTTTAGTTAAGACACAGTTATATCCGATTGATAATGAAATGACAAATTATTATTATATTAATGTTAGTGAATCAATAGATAGGTATTATTCTAAATATAGTGGTAGAATAAGGTTTGAATAAGAATGAAGAATGATTTACAAATAACTACTCATGATTTTTTAATTTATCGTGATGATAATAACGATATTAAAGTAAATGTATTATTAATTAATAATGATATTTGGTTAACACAAAATTTAATTGCTGAATTATTTGGAGTAGGCAGAAGTACCATAACAGAACATATAAATAATATTCTAAAGGATGGAGAATTATTAGAAAATAACACCGTCGGAAAAACCGACGTTGATAATTCTAAAAAACCCGTTAAAATATACAATTTAGATATGATTATTGCAGTAGGATATCGCGTTAATTCTAAAAAAGCAACACAATTTAGAATATGGGCTACAAAAGTTTTAAAAGAATATTTAATTACTGGTGTTGTTATGGATGACGAGAGATTAAAAAATCCAAACTATATTTTTGGGGAAGATTATTTTGAAAGAACGTTAGAACGAATTAAAAATATTCGTTCTAGTGAAAGAAGATTCTATCAAAAAATAACAGATATATATTCATCCTGCAGTATCGATTATGACAAAGATTCTGAGATTACTAAAACATTTTTTTAAACTGTACAAAATAAACTTCATTATTCTGTAACCAGTAATACTACGGTGGAAATTATTTATAATAGAGTTGATTCAGAAAAAGATAATATGGGTTTAACGAATTGGACAGGTTCTCCAAATGGACCAATTTATAAATATGATGTTGATATTGCTAAAAATTATTTGACAGAACAAGAATTAAAAAACTTAAATAGAATAGTTACTATGTATTTAGATTATGCTGAATTACAAGCAGAAAATCATAATGCAATGACAATGAAAGATTGGGTAGAGAAGTTAGATGCTTTTTTACAATTTAATGGTCAAGAAATATTACATGAGGCAGGAAAAGTATCTCATAAAGTTGCACAAGAACTTGCATATAAAGAGTATGATAAGTTTAAGAAGAAACAAGATCAATTATATATTTCTGACTTTGATAAATTTATTGAAAGTACAAAATTATTAGAAACAATAGAAGGTGATAAAAAGTAACTATTAATATAACGATGATTAAAAATTGCACATTTAACATTAATTATGTTTTAATTTATAATTAATATGGAGTGTGATTTTATGAATAAATATAATAGAAGAATTAGAAAGATATAGAAATGTAAATCTTGATGATGTAAAATTAGAATATGCGGATGAAATAACAGATATAAAAATAGAAAGAAGAAAACCTAGTAATGAAAGAATATTAGATTTTATTATAAAGGCAAAGAATCCTAATATATTTAATGCATTGAAGAATTTATATAGATAAAATGTGAAAGAGGCGAAATAATGAAATTTTTAGGAAGCAAAACAATGGAAACAGACAGACTGATATTAAGAGCTCAAACTATGACTGAGCAAAAAAGATTATGGGAAATATTAATGATACCCGAAGTTAATAAATATTTTTTAACAGTTTCACCAAAAATTAGAGAAAAATTAAAAGAGTGGGGTAAACAAAAAACTTTTTATGAAGATGATATGAAACATGCTAATGATGACAATGTATTTAGGTGGAGTATCTTTTTAAAAGATACTGGAGAGTGTATTGGAAGAATATCTTGTCATGAAAGACGTGAAGAAGATGATAATATTAATGACCCAAATATAAGAGGGGTAGGATGGATTATTGATCCTAAATTTCAAGGATGTGGATACGGCACAGAGGCAGCAAAAGCAATGATAGATTTTATGTTTTTAGAGTGTGAAATTGAACAAATAATAACAGGAGCAGCAATTTGTAATCCTGCATCTTGGAGAATTATGGAAAAATTAGGATTTGAAAGACAAGAAGCAACTAATATGATTCAATATACATTTTTAGATGAGTTAATTGAAGATTATTCTTATGTGATGACTAAAGAAAGATATTTATCTTTAAATTTGCCTAGCAGAAGGAAGTGAGAATAATGGGCAATCCACAAAATCCGACAAATATAAACTGGTTGATTACGATTTATTGTAACCTCCTAGTAAATCCTTATAAATAAAGACTTTCTTTTATTTTATATCTTGCATATTTTTATTAAAAAAGGGCAAAATTACTAAAAATTGATAAAAATATAATGATTTTAATGATTTTATGATGATAATTAGAAAGGTGATTACGACATTGCAACCCCTCTCAAAAATAAAAAGAAAGAAGGTGTTAAATTTGAATAATAAATTAGAAACAATATCAAATTTATTTGAAGATAAAGAAATAAGAAGTATTTGGGATGATAAAAAAGAAGATTATTATTTTAGTGTAGTTGATGTTGTAAGTGCATTGACAGAAAGTAAAGATCCATCTCATTATTGGAGAACGCTGAAATCAAGAATGATTCAAGAAGGAAATGAAACCGTCACAAATTGTGACACTTTAAAATTAAAGGCAAAAGATGGAAAAATGCGTTATACTGATATGCTAGATACAAAAAATATGTTTAGATTAATTGAATCTATACCTAGTCCAAAGGCAGAACCTTTTAAAATGTGGCTTGCAAATCTTGGTAGTGAAAGAATTGATGAAGTATTTGATCCTGAAATTGCTATAAATCGTGCAGTCAATTATTATCGTAGTAAAGGATATCCCGATGAATGGATTAAGGCTAGATTAACAGGAATTGTAGATAGATTTAAACTTACAGATATTTGGAAAGAAGGTGGCATAACCAAACCAATGGAATATGCCTTACTTACAAACGAAATTTATAAAGGTTGGTCTGGAATGAAAGCGAGTGAATATAAAGAGTTAAAAGGACTTAGAAAAGAATCACTTCGAGACAATATGACTGATATAGAAGTAGCACTTACAAATATAGGAGAGATTGCAACACGGGATATTGCAATAGAAGAACATCCACAAGGCTTAAATGAAAATTTAAAAGTTGCAAAAAGAGGTGGAGGAGTTGCTAAAGGTGCTAGAGATTTATATGAAAAGGAAACCAGAAAATCGGCAATATCAAATAAAAATGCACTTAACTATCAATATGCTCTCGAGCAACAAAAAATAGAAAGTAAAATTGATGAGTAAAAATAATAATCACACATTTAACATTAATTGTATTTGAATTTATAATTAGTATGGAGTGTGATTTTATGAATAAATATAATATTAAAGAATTAGCAGAAAAATTAGAAAGATGTAGAAATGTAAATCTTGATGATGTAAAATTAGAGGATGTGGATGAAATAACAGATATAAAAATAAACAGAAGAAAACCTAGTAATGAAAGAATATTGGCGTTTTTAATAAAGAAAAAAATCCTTATATATTTAAGGTAAATGGGAAATTGGTTAGAATTAGATTTTCAGAAAATAGCGATTTAACTGCTGAAGATTGTCTTACAAATGCTTTAAAGAATTTATATAGATAAAAGAGGTAAAATATGAAATATGAATTGAAAGAGTTAAACATAAATATGGGAATTGCTGAATATAAAATGTATCAAGATATCCCTCTAAAAGAATCAGGCTCAACTAATTTATGCAATGGCCTACCCTATGAAGTATTTAAAAATTATTTAGAAAGTCAACTTGCAAGAAAATATTAGAATATTAGTGAATATGATACGCCTACTGTCACTTATATTATGTATGCTAATGATATTCCTGTTGGATATATTTGCATAAGAACAAAAATAGATGATCAATGGAAAAAGTGGTCGGGGAATTTTTATTATGCAATTAGGTTATCTGAAAGAAAAAAAGGATATGGTACTAAAATATTAGAATTGGCATTAGATGAATTTAAAAAGTTGGGTTTAAAAGAAGTTTACGGGCAATCTTCTTCTGGTAATACTGCTTCTGCAAAAGTTATAGAAAATAATACTGGTATATTATTAGAAGAAATTGATGGAACAAGATATTATAAGATTAAATTATAGTAAGGAAGTGAAAATAATGGATAATCGACAAAATTCGACAAATATAAACTGGTATCCAGGACATATGGCAAAAACTAAAAGACAAATAAAGGAGAGATTAGATTTAGTAGATATAGTGGTGCATGTTATTGATGCTAGAATTCCAAAAAGTTCTTTTGTTAGAGATATAGATAGTTTTACAGGAAATAAAGAAAAAATAATTCTTATGAGTAAATATGATCTTTGTGATAAGGAAAAAACTAATAAGTGGAAAGATTATTATGAAAGTAAAGGTTATAAAGTTGTGTTAAGTGATATAAATGATAAAAATGTTTGTAAGGTTTTGATTTCTAAGATATTAGAATCTATGGATACAGTTAATAAAAAAAGAGAGTCTAAAGGTTTATTACCTAAAAAAGCAAAAGTAATGATTGTTGGTGTTTCTAATGTAGGAAAGAGTACGCTTATTAATAAATTAGTTAATAAGAAAATTCAGGTTGTTGGTAATAAACCAGGTGTTACTAAAAGTTTAAATGTTATTAAAATAAATGATAAGATAGATTTAATAGATACTCCTGGAGTTTTATGGCCTAAAATTGAAGATGAAGAAACAGGACTTAATTTAGCTTGTATGACTATAATTAAAGAAGAAGTTGTTAATTTGGATGATATTGCTATTCATATATTAGAAAAATTAAATTCAGGTTATAAGGATAAACTTTATAATTTGTTTGGAATTAAAGAATTTGATAGAGATAATATTGTAGAAGTTTATGAGACTATTGCTAAAAATAAAAATTTTCCTTATGTTGATGGAGATGTGCCTTTTGACAGGGTGAGTTTGTTTATAGTTAATTCTATAAAAAATGAAACTTTAAAAGAAATAACATTTGACGAATTGTAGTAAATTTGGTATTATTTTCTGTGAGGTGTTAGTATGAGAAAAAGTGATTTTATTCATAGTCCAAAACAAAATTTTAAAACTTTTATTCGTGATAGGGTTGATATACAAGAACAATTAAACAGATTAAAAATGTTAGACTTAGATGGAATTTTTTGTAGAAGAATGTTTAAGTTTTATTTTGATCATCCAGAAGTTAGTACAATGGATATTGATAGTAATTTTGGATTTCTTTATTATGTGTTAACCTGTTATGGTTATAATGATGAGGAGTTTATAACTTTTGCAAGAAATAATTTTTGGATGATTATGTGTAAGAATTCTGATTTTAGATGCAGATTATCTATTTTTAATTCGCATTTTATGTTAGATGAAGTGTTGTTTAGAAAAAATACATTTTTGTCAATGCATGATAGAGAAATTTATGGAACTAGAGGTATTTATTCATTGATGCAGGAATATGACGTATCTGATTTTGAGGAGTTAGAATATTTATTAAGTATTGTATCTATTTCTAAAATGGCGGAATTAGTAAAAGCACATCCTTTATCTAGAGAAGAAGTTATTAGATTAGATAGAAAATTATTATGGAGTCTGGAATTTAAAAAGAGAAAAAATAGTAAATCATATAATAAAAATCCACTAGTTTAACTAGTGGATTTTCTCCCAAGCCTAGAAGGCTTTT
>CANSAJ010000027.1 GCA_947644695.1 uncultured Bacillota bacterium
AAGACATTTTCAAGAAATTTTAAATTTTATCTTGACATATTACCAGATGTCTAAAATTATTTTTCACCTATTAAATTCTTAAGTTTATTTATTTGTCTTTGTAAAAGAATACACAAACTATTAATTTTACTATCAGAAATATGAGTAATATTTTGATACTTATGAAGTAAATCATCATACCATTCTGGCAAATCTTCAATTAAACTAACATCAATTCTTTTTATATCCTTTACTATTTTTATTATTTCATCATAATGTTTAATTTGATAGAAAAATCTACCATGACCAACTACCATTATTTCATCTTCTCCATAATATGGAATATTTAGACTCATTCCATTATCAAATATTGGTGCCACGTCAAGCCAATTTAAATTATTTACATCCCTTATTATACCAAAATTATTTAAATGTCTATCCTCATTCATTATAAGAAAATCTAATATAAACATATTCTCAACCTTTATTCTAGCATCCTTAATACCTTCTAATTCTAACTTTCTTATATATTCTTCATAATCTTCTAAACTATCATATCTTTTCATATCATTTTTTATTTGATTACATGTTATAAATTCTGTATCTTTAGTAATAAAACAAGGACACTTAGATACTACCATATCTCTATAAATATCAAGTGTATATTGCACACAATTAAAACTCAAACGATTACATATTTCAGTTGCTAAAACCTCATTAAAAGGTTGTAATATTTCATTTTTATATCCGCCTTTTAGTAAATATCTAATACCATCTTGAATTATCCAAGCCTTTTTTAACATTCCATCTGTCGTATTATTAGGCGTTCTTAAAGATGTTTCCCTTTTTATAGTTTTACTATTTAACGATAAAGATGCTTCTAAAAATTCAGAATAGTCAAAATCATTATCAAAAAAATTAATATCATCATATTTTACTTCACTATTATATGGCTTTATCCAATATTGATCTGATAATGAAAGTCCCAATGCTTTATCTAATAACTCAGTAGGAGTAACTAAATTAAGTCTATGAAGTAATAAATCTAGTTTATCTCGCCATGATGGTATTCCTCTTCCTTTAAACCATTCACTTAAAATAATTTTAAACGTATCATTATTAAAATCTTCATTATTATAAAACGATTTTAAAATATAAGGAGCATAAAGAATATTTTTCACTTCATATATAGTATCAAAATATTTTGAAGCATCATTATATTCAGCAACTAAAACTTCTGTATTTTTATTCATTAATACACATTTCATAGTTGGTCTCCTTTCATTATAGTAACAATTAATACTTGCTTTCACGCTCTAAATCACGTTTCTTAATAGTCTCTCTTTTATCATATAATTTCTTACCCTTACAAACACCTAAAAGCAACTTAGCTTTACCTCTTTTAATATATAGCTTTAACGGAATTAAAGTATAAGAAAACTGTTCTATACTTTTACTAACTTTTCTTATTTCACTTTTATGTAAAAGTAATTTTCTCTCGCGTCTCTCGTCATGATTAAATCTATTACCCTCTTCATACTTAGCAATATACATATTAATAAGAAATACTTCTCCATCTTTAATTCTAGCATAAGAATCATCTAAACTAACTGAACCCTTCCTAATACTTTTAATCTCAGTACCTTTAAGTTCTATACCAGCTTCTAATTCATCCTCTACAAAATAATTAAAATGAGCTTTTCTATTTACTATCTCCATTTTTATCACCTTCTTCAAGTACAAAATCAACATGTCTTGTTTCTTTATTAGCAGCAACACAACGAACACGCACTTTATCTCCAAGTTTCAAAGCTACTTGTTTTTTCCTATTAGTATAACATAAATTATCATCACTTAATATATAATAATCATTTATAGAATCTAAACTTACAAAACCACTTACATAATTACTAGTCTCTACAAAAAAACCATTCTTTAAAAGCCCATCTACAACTGCATCATATACGTCTCCTATATGCCCTTCCATATATTCAGCAATCTTCATATCATTAACAGCATACTCACAATCATCACTTCTTCTTTCAGTAACACTAATATGTTCAGCTGCCTCTACAAGCCCGCTAGCAAGACTTTCTAAATTCACACCCATATCCCATTCAAAAACAACTATTTTAATCATATAATGAATTAACAAATCACAAAATCTTCTAATGGGACTAGTCTCATGAGTATACTTCTTACTTCCAAGACCAAAATGCCCTATATTTTCTGTACTATAAATTGCTTTCTGCATACTTCTTAATAATCTTCTACTTATAATTTCATAATCAGGCACATCTTTTAAAGACTTAAGAATATATTGAATATCTCGTGCACTAATATCAGTATAATCAAACTTACCATTTATTGTATATCCTAAACTACTAACGAATTTCACAAACTCCTCAACCTTCTTAGGATTAGGTTTACCATGTACTCTAAAAAGTCCATAATCACACAAACTAGTAATAATCTCAATAGTCGCTTCATTACTAGCAATCATAAAATCTTCTATTAAATTTTCTCCAAGACCCTGAGTCCTCTTCTTAATATCAGTAACTTTTCCATTTTCATCTACAATAAGCTTTATCTCGCTTGAATCAAACTCTATTTCTCCTCTTTCAACTTTTCTTTTCTTTAAAATTCTAGAAAGTTCTAACATCCTAAGAAGTGTATCTTTAAACTCACTATATCCTTCTACATCCCCACCAGCTAAAATAACATTAACATCATCATAATTCATTTTCTTTCTAGATTTTATAATACTAGGAAATAATCTTTTATTAACAACATTTCCTAGTTTATCAATTTCCATCACACATGAAACAGCACATCTTAATTGATTAGGATTTAAAGAACATATCCCATTAGAAAGCTCTACTGGAAGCATTGGTTCTACTCTATCAGCCATATAAGTAGAATTTCCTTTATTATATGCATCATTAAAAAGTGCACTTCCAAACTTTACATACCTACTTACATCAGCGATAGAAACATTAAGCAAATAATTTCCATTATCTAAAATCTTTAAGCCAATCGCATCATCTATATCCTTAGTATCTTTTCCATCAATAGTAAAAATCATTTCATTAGTAAGATCTTCTCTACCTTCATAATCACTTCTTAAAACCTCTTTAGGAATTTTCTTAACCTCTTTCTTAGTCTCTTCACTAAATCCAGTAGGAATCTCCATCTCTGCCATTACTTTTAAAGTATCAATATCAGGACTGTTTTTATGTCCTACTTTTTCTATAACTTTAACATAAACAGACTTTTTATCTTCTCTTACACTCTTTAACTTAACTATTTCTCCTTCAACTAAAGCCATCTCTTTATTTTCCAAAAGAATTAAGTCTTTAGGATAATCCCTTAAAGGTTTAACAAATGTAACACCTTCACTAACACATATCTCTCCTAAACCTAATGCTCTCTCTATAATTTTAACTACTCTAGCTTCTATTTTACCTTTTCTCTTAAAAGTTTCACAAAGACATACATCTCCTGTTAATGCATCCTTCATATCTCTTTTATCAATAAAAATATCTCCATTAGGTAGTAATAACCAACCATTACCACTCTGAACTCTTTCTACTTTAGATTTAATATACTCATCATCTACTAATTTAAAAGTATTCCTTTTACACTGAACAAGCTCACCTTCAGATACTAAAACATTTATATCATCTATAATATTTTTTATATCATTAGGTGTATAATCTTTCATTAAATGTTTAGCAACCTGTATAGGATCTAACTTTCTATTTCCACTTCTTTTAAAAATTCTTAATATTCTATCTTTCATATAACCACTCTCTATTATTATTGTAGCATTTTAACGAAAAAAAACAAAGAAAATTCCTTGTTCTTCTATAAACTTAAGTAAAGTGAAATTGCTATAAATAAAAATCCCAATAAATAAGTTAATCTTGTTATAAATTTTTCTGCTCCACGTTCTTTTAACTGTCCCATTAACATACTATTCCCGCCAGTTATAATTTGTCCAGCATCGCTTGCTTTATTACTTTGCAAAAGCACAAGTGCAATTAAAAGTACAGAAACTATAATTAATACTATTTCCATTTATTCATCCCTCGTTATATATTATATGATATTTTATAAAATTTTACAAGTCCACTACTTAGTATATATATCTGATTTGTTCCAATTAATAAAATCTGGTGCAAGACTAAGCCTTCTAGCACGATTATAATTAACCGTTTCACTATCTAAATGTCTTCTAATATTATATAAAGCTTGTCTTAAATATAATATTGCTTGATCATCAATAATCCCCGGATTCTCTAATACTATTCTATCATAAATAGATTTAGCTAATGGATATGAACACTCTACTCCTGAATCTATTCCAATTTTACCAGTAGTTCTCAAAACTGAAGCCATAGTACTATCAAAAGGATAAAAATATCCACTTCTTACTCTATCTACAGATTTTGTATCAAGCCCACATTTTAAACATGTTTCATAAACATGTACATCAGTCCTTCCACCATCTAACTCTCTAGAAGAAACTTCACTAGTAACCCAAATATGACTACATTCTCTCATTTCTTCAGCATATAAAATAGACTCTGCATTTGCAAGAATATCTCTAATCATAAAAAGTCTTGTTGTATTTCTAACATAATCTTGTACTTCAGGATTTTTCTTAAGTTCCTCTATTTCACCAGATAACATTTCTGCTTCTTCTAATAATTCTCTATAAACTTTTAAACTTTGTCCCATTATAAACCTCCATCAAATAATTTTAACACATATAAAAAGAAAACTCTATCAAAAGTTTTCTAATTTTACATTTCATATTTCCTAGTTTTCAGCACTACTACAAGCTGAGTCCAAACTATCTACTGTGTATGGATTACCGCTAGTTCCATCTCCACTTTTCCAATCAACACATGATTTTAGAGATAACACTGGGCGTATTGTTAATGAAAAAGTAGCTCTTGAAATATTAACACCACTGCTTAAGCGACCAGATCCTGAGGAACCAGATAATATATATATGTGTGCATGATTTTTGTAATCACCTACTATATTAGAGTATGAATAACCACTTGGGCTCATCGTCCACCATTTTTTATCTCCAGTTACACTTCCTCCTGCAGCATTATAATAATAGTAAGTTAATGCGTCGTTATTATATTTACCACCAGCAAATACTACTTCATCTGCTGTCATCAAGGCTACTGGATTTGTTAATTTTCCATTACCAGTTAACGCACTAACTGTAAACTTATCTGCTATATCTGCTCCATTTATACCAGAGTATAAATTACCATTTATATCATTTCCACATCTATATGATGGATTAGAAGCATTCACTAGTCTTTTTGACGCAGCATAATTAAATATATTTGAAGTTGAATAATTTTCATTTGCTCTATCGTTACAATATATTGCTGTTTTACTTACATATCCATTATAGCTTGGTTTTATCTTACTATTATACCACGCATCTATTACATCTTTTATTGTTGAATCTAAGGTGTTTGTTCTATTATTTTCAAGACTTCCATCTATTCCATACATATATCCTACATAATTCGGATTAGTATCTTCTCTATTGTATACACTTGTAGTTTCATTTATATATCCAACTGTTGTATCCTTATCTGGTCCTACATATAAAAGCCTTACACTAGAGTCTTCATTTATTCTAATTATCCTCCAATATAATCCTGCAAAATATAACCAGTTATCTAAGGCATTCCCTGAGAAATAATAAACTGTTTTTCCTCCTTCAGTCCAGTTTCCATTTACTGTATATAATGTACCTATATTTTCGTCTTGATATATACCGCTATTTAAATTTGGCCTAGCTCCTGGCCTTGTTGGATGATCTGCTAGTATCTGATGGACTAATGTTTTTATCTCTTCTTTCAATACTACACTACATGTCTGAGTTTCTTTAACATTACTTATAATGAGTGTACTTCCATTTAAAGTGTGACTAGCTCCTCCTGTACATGTTATTGTTGGATTATTTAAAGTATATCCTTCACTTGCTGTTATTGTAAATTCTTTTGAATCTCCATGGGCTACCATTACATTACTTGGTTTAATATTCCCTCCTGTTATATTCATAGTTAAGTTATAATTTATCTTCACTGTAGTTATTCTGCATGTCTGTGATGATGTTATCTTACTTATTGTTACTTTCTCTCCCTCTATACTTCCTACTGCTCCTTCATCACATACTATTTCATTATCTTTTAATCTATATCCTTTATCGAGCTTATATGTATATGTTAATGTTCCATTCTTTATCGTTTCCTGGGGATTTAGACTTGTTATAGTACCATTCTCCATCTCTAGTGTTACTTTATACTTTATATTAGGATTTATTGTACCTTCTGTAATATATAGTGTTCCATTAAACTCTTTTCCCATATCTATACTTTGATCTTCTGGTGAATCTTTATATATAAATTCTATTGTATACTCATGAATATCTTTTGGATTTATATCTATATCATATGCTAGTATTATATCTTCTGGTGTACTACTCTTTGGTATATCTGAGTATTCTGTCATATTATATCCATTACTTGAGGTTATCTTATATTGCAAATACCCTTCTGTTACAAATGTATTAATTAAATCTTTAAATATTATATTATAATTAAATACTTCATCACTTTCATTTTTTACACTAAATGTTTTTGTCTCTTTCCATCCTGGTATTATCTCACTACTTGATAGTTCATTATTATCTGTAAAGAGTATCCTTATATCTCTTGATGATATAGTTATATCTTTTTTATTTCCTCCTACTGTTCCACTAAAGTATGCATAGCTCATTCCTACACATAATAATAATGTTACCACTACTCCATATAACACAAACTTCTTATTCATTACTTCTTACTACCTTTCATAGAAAAATATTTTCTTTATATTTTCATTATAGAAAAATAATTTCTTTAAGTCAATAGAAAATATTTTTCCGTAAGGCTCTGGATAAAATTTGTCTATGATTAAATATTAATAGGTGAAACGATTATGAATAGAATAAAAGAGCTTAGAGAAGATAAAGATCTTTATCAAAAAGACATAGCTAAAATTCTCGGTGTTTCCGAAAGAGTCTATAGTTATATAGAAACTGGTCAAACAGCACTTACTCAAGAAATACTAGAAAAACTAGCAGACTTTTACAATACAAACGTAGACTATCTAATATATAGAACTGATAAAAGAGAACCTCTTCCAAAAAGTATAATGTATGAACCCAAATAAAAAACATTTAAGTAATAAACCTAAATGCTTTTATTTTACACTTTTTTAATTTTTCTATTTCTAAAATTCATCTTCTTTTAAACTATCTAACTCATCTTCTATTTCCAAAAGTCTATTATATTTTGCTATTCTCTCACCTCTAGAAACACTACCACTTTTCATAAATGGTATACTAAGTGCTACTGCCAAGTCAGAAATAAATGTATCCATAGTCTCACCACTTCTATGACTCATAACACAAGTATATTTATTTTGCTTAGCAAGTACTATTGTTTCTAATGTTTCATAAAAACTTCCTACTTGATTAGGTTTAATTAAAATTGCATTACACAATCCTTCCTTAATACCTTTTTCAAGAAGTAGTTTATTAGTTACAAATAAATCATCTCCAACAATACTAATCTTCTTACCAAGAGAATCAGTAATCATCTTAAATCCTTCATAATCTTCTTCATCAAAAGGATCTTCAATACTAATAATAGGATATCTTTTAACAAGTTCTTCATAATAATTTAAAAGTTCTTCTCTAGACATATTTACATTATCAATATTATATGTATCACTTTGACTATTATAAAAACTTGATGCAGCCACATCTAAAGCAATAAATATATTTCTTCCTGGAATATAACCAGCAGTTTCAATAGACTTAACTATCATACTTAAGGCTTCTTCATTGTTTTTTAAATCAGGAGCATACCCTCCTTCATCTCCCACACAAGTCGAAAGACCTTTATCAAGTAATAAACCTTTAAGAGAATAAAATACCTCACTTGCAGCTCTTAAAGAATCCTTAAAATTATCAAATTTAGGAACAATCATAAACTCTTGAATATCAATATTATTACTAGCATGCTTACCACCATTTAAAATATTAAACATACAGAAAGGTATTCTAGCTTCTCTTTTATTTAAATACTTATATATAGGCATATCACTATCAAGCGCTGCCGCCTTCAAAACTGCAACACTAACTCCAAGAATAGCATTAGCGCCCAAATTACTCTTATTATGAGTTCCGTCTATTTCCATTATAATTTGATCTATCTTTTTTTGATTAACAACATCTTCACCTATTATCTTTTCTCTAATAATAGAATTAACATTATTAACAGCCTTAAGAACTCCTTTACCAAAATATCTACTATCATTATCTCTAAGTTCCAAAGCTTCTCTTTTTCCAGTAGAAGCCCCACTTGGTACTCCAAAAGTCCCTACATTACCACTCTCTGTAAAAACACTTACCTCAACAGTTGGATTTCCTCTAGAATCTAGTATCTCTCTAGCTTTTACATCTATTATTTTACTCATTTAAGCCACCTCTTAATCTAAGACTATTATACAATAAACTAATTCTAAAATACAAGATTACTTTACACTATTACTTTACTAACAATTTTACACAAATCATCCCTCTAACAAAATCACCAAAAATTTGTAAAAATGTACAAAATATGCTATAATACAAATCATTGAAAGATTTATGAGGTGAAAAATAATGATTATAAAAGAAATATCAATAGAAGAATTTGATTCTTTTTCTAAAACTCACATTTTAGGAAGTTTTTATCAAACAAGTTATTATGGAGAACTTATGAGTAAATACGAATATAAACCTATCTACATAGGAGCATTCTCCGATGATAAATTAATCGCAGCTTCATTAATTTTAACTAAAAGCATCTCTATAAATGTTAAATATGGATACGCACCTCGTGGTTTCCTAGTAGACTATTTTGACAAAGAATTATTTGCTAAGTTTACTTCTGCTATAAAAAAATATTTTTCTAAAAAAGGATTTGCATTTATAAAAATTAATCCAATAATTACTCTAGCAGAAGCATTTCCGGAAACAAACACAAAAAATATAAATGAATTATCAAACAAATTATTTGAAACATTCGAAAAAAACAATTACAAAAAACTTAAAGATAATTTATACTTTGAAAGTGTTTTACCAAAATACAATCCAATAGTAAATCTTAAAACTTTTGACTTTAATAATTTAGATAAAAAAACTCAAACTAGATTAAATAAAATAAATAACAAAGGTCTAAATTTTATAAAAGGTGACATATACACCATGAATGAATTTTTCGAATTAATAAAAAGAAAAGAAGATAAAACATCTGACTTTTATAAAAATTTATATAAAATATTTAATAAAGATAATATGATTGACTTATATCTAGTTGAAGTTAATTATCATAAATACTTAGAAAACTTACAAATAGATTATAATACAGAACTTACAATCAATGAAAAAATCAATAAAGTATTTCAATATGATCCAAATAATAAAAATATATACACAGAAAAAATGAACAGTGATAGAAAACTATATCAAATAAATCAAGAAATAAGTAGCATAAATATTAAAGTTCAAAACGAAGTATATAAAGAAATTATTGCAGGTGCTTTAATAATTAAACAAAATAAAGTTGCAAGTTTATTTATTAGTGGATTTAATAAATATTACAATAGATTACAACCTAACTATTATTTACATTACATGCTACTAGAAGAATACAAAAAGCAAGGATATTCATTTATGGACTTAAATGGAATAACTGGAGACTTTACAAAAAATAATCCATATAATGGATTAAATGAATTTAAAATAAGCTGGAAACCAAAAATATTTGAATATATTGGAGAATTTGATTTAATAATAAATCAAACAAAATACTCTCTACTTTGGAGCACAAAAGCCCTTCATAAAGAATTTGAAAAACAAGGTCTTAAAGTCACTGATGACTAACCTTGTTTTTATTTTAACCTATATGTCATAACCCTAGATAAATGATATCCTCTATTTAAGGCAAATGGATACTTTTCAAAATCACCTATATTTTCAGGCTTTTCTATAATTTCAAAATATCTTGCCTCACGAACTACTGAAGCTGGTATCTGAGACAAAACTTCACCAATAGTAGCTCTAAAAACATAAGGCTCATCATATCTATGAATACAAATAAATTCTCTTAACATAATCAATAATTTCTTATCAAATGGTTGTGATAAAGGACTATCTAAATAATTTAAAATATTTATATTACCCATTTCTTCTAAAGTATATTTTTCACTTAATAAACCTACTCTTTTACTAACTAAAGGCTTAATATCTTTATAAAGACTTAAAGCATTCTTTTCACCTATAAAACTCTTTTTACCATAAAATATCCTATCTACTACATTTTCTGGTAAACATCTTCTCATTCCCTTATATAAATAAAACATAACAATCTCCCTTTCTCATATAAGCCAAAAAAAGAGAACTTACTCTCTACTTTAAAGCATCAATAAGTTCAGCTTTTTTCATATTAGTATAACCTTCTATACCTTTTTCTTTTGCCATTTCTTTTAATTCTGCAACTGTTTTAGAACTTAAATCACTACTATCTTTCTTATCTTCTTTAGTAGCCTTAACTTCTATCTTTTCTTCTTTTACTTCTTTTGGTGCTACCTTTCCATTAAGCGCATCTTTTGCTAAATTAACAATCTTAGTAAATTCTGCAGGATCACTTATAGCAAGTTCACTTAACATCTTTCTATTAATTTCTATTCCAGCTTTATTAAGTCCATCTATAAATTTAGAATAGCTTATATCATTTATTCTACAAGCTGCATTAATTCTTGTAATCCATAACTTTCTAAAATTACTCTTATTCTTCTTTCTATCTCTATAAGCATATTCTCCACTATGGAATAATTGCTCTTGAGCTGTTTTATATAATCTATGCTTACTTCCAAAATAACCTTTAGCATTCTTTAAAACTTTTTTTCTTCTAGCTCTTGTTACTGTTCCACCTTTAACTCTTGTCATCTCTAACTACCCCCTTAACGCTTTCTTGTATCTGCTTGCATCAGCACTACTTAATGCTGAACCTTTTCTTCCATTTCTATTAAAACTAGTTGGTTTCTTACCAGTGTTATGATTCATTCCAGGTTTACCTATTTTAGTACTTCCTCCAGGTCTAACTGAAATTTTCTTTGCTATACCTTTGTGCGTTTTTTGCTTTGGCATAATTTTCCATCTCCTTCTTTTTACTTTTTAGGTGCTACGACTAAACTCATACTTCTACCTTCAAGTTTTGGTGCTTGTTCTATAACTCCTACTTCATTTAAAGCATCTGCAAATTTAAGAATAACATCTCGTCCCAAATCAGAATGAGCAATTTGTCTTCCCTTAAATCTAACTGACACTTTCACTTTATGACCCTTTTCAACATAACCTCTAGCATTTTTAAGCTTTGTCTCAAAATCATGTGTATCAATAGTTACACTTAATCTATACTCTTTAAGCTCAAGATTTTGTTCTCTTTGTTTCTTCTTCGCTTCTTTCTCTCTCTTAGTCTTCTCATACTTAAATTTATTGTAATCAATAACCTTACATACTGGTACACCATTAGAACTCATAAGTACTAAATCAAGTCCAGCATAATTTGCAAGAGTAAGAGCATCTTCACGTTTCTTAATACCTAACTTCTCTCCATTAGGACCAATCACCATTACTTCATCAAATTTAATTTGTTCATTTATTAGAACATCATTTTGTTTAGCTATTCTAAACACCTCCAAAAATAACAAAAAGTGAATACTATGTATCCACTTAAAAACTAAATAAAAACTGAAATTTTAGCTTTTAACCTACTAACTTATTTATCAGTCAGGTGAGTGTGGACACACTTCTTTCTCTTTTCTACCTAATAATTCTATACTATATTATATGAAAAGTCAAGGACTAAATTCACATTACTTTAGTTTATTCTCTTAGCATGTATTACTCTTCTTTTAGAAGTAGTTTCATCACCTGCACAAGTAGATAATGTCAAAATATTATCAGAAGTAGTAACTTCTATACCTCTATCTACATAACTTCTCCTCTTAATAGTATTAATAAAACTCTGAAAAGAAGCATCACTTGCAAAATAAGTTGTTATATAATACTCTTCACTTTCAATAATATAATAACTAAATATTTGATACTTAATTAATTTATTATTAGTGTCATATATCTTTATAATATCCGCATCTTCTTTATCAAAATATCCTTGTTTAAACACATCACCTAAAGAACCAAACATGGATCTATCTAAATTTGAATGTCCAAATAAAACAACATTTCTATCATCAAAAGAAGTATTTCTATAATCCATAAAAATAGTTCCAACTACACTTCTTCTTTTATTAAAAGTATGATTTAAATAATATGCATTATTAGTAGTATGAACTAAAGGATTATTAATCACTTCATTATTGAAAATCATCCATCCTACAGTATCACTATTTATAGATTTTAGTTCATTAAAATCTATTTGAACATCTGGTTCTTTTATATCTTCACCATCATCATTCTTTTTATCAGGAAACTTAACTACTCTTTCTATTAAACTTTTACTTTCTCTTCTTCCAATAAACATTTCAATTTGATTAACAGTAATCTTAAATACACAAAAAATAAATACACATGATAAAATTACAATTAAAATCATTCTTATAACATTATGTCTCTTCATCTTTTTAAGATTAATAGATTGATTATCATCTACTGAACTCTCTTTTTTCTCTTTATCTAAATTTACTTTTATTTCTTTTTTATTAGTAGTCTTTGAAGTTTTAACAACTACCTTTTTGTTATTCACTGATTTAGTCTCAGTTTTCTTTGTTGCACCTTTAGATTTTGTATTTTTACTAGATTTTACCTCTTTTTTATCATCATCTTTTTTAACTTTCTTAGTTTGTTTTTCTTTAATATCATCTTTTAATTTTGGAGCTACTGTTTTCTTAACAGACTTTTTATTATTTTTCTTTGATTTAGAATTTACTTTCTTTCGTTTTCCCATTATATTTCACCACACATTATAGTAAAGAAAAACAAGTTATTTCTAACTTGCATTCCCTACATTTAATTAGTTAGCTTTTCTTTTAATTAAGAATGCTATAAGAGCTAATGAACTAACTGCTAATAAACCATAGAATACAACATTCATTGCACCAGTTTGAGCATTGTTAGAAGTAGTTGTTAATACATAAGAACTACAATGTTCTAAATCAAATTCTACATATCCAGCTTCATTAACTTTTATATTTTTAGTTCTTTCTTCTAACTTTTTAGTTGTTGGATTATAATAATATAAAGTTAAAACATCGTTTTCCTTAAATCTATCACCAACATATAATGAAACTTTAGTTCCTTTTGGTAAATCTCCATTATGATCAAAATCTAATACAATACTCTTAGTTTTATCAACTAATAAAGATTCAATAGTTTCCTTTAATTCTTTATTAACTTCTTCATCTACTCTTACATTAAAGTTAATTTCTTTATCATAATCAGCAATTTTACTTCCATCGATTGTCCAATAAAAATTTCCACCAGTACTAAACATTACTTCTGTTCCATTTTGTTTAACTAAAGCTAAAGTCTCTTTACTTAAAATTCCAGTTGATGGTAATTCGATAAATAAATCTTTAGTTTCCCCTAAAGCTTTTTCAATCTTTGGTAAAAGTGTTGCTACTGTATCATCTTCAGCTAAATCTACAATAAAGTATTTATTAACAACTGTTCCATCAGTTAAAGTTTCAACATGTATAAAACTAATAAAATCAGTTGGTTCACCAGAAATCATTACTTTTCCATCAAATTCTGTTTTTAAAGCTTCTTCTAATTCTTCAATAACAGGATTTGTTACTGCTGCTTTTCTAGTAATATTTATTGTATAAGTACTAAGAGTATCTTCATCTGTTCCTTTTTTAACTTTAATTTCGATTACATTAGATCCTTCTTTTAAAGTATGTTTACCATTTCCTTCTACTGTATAGTCAGCACTTGCTGCAGTACCAGTTACAGTAACTTCACTAACACTATTTTCAACAGTTAAATTATAAACTAAAGTATCAGCTTTAAAATCAATTGTTTGACCTGTAACAGTTAGACCAGTTAATTTTGCTTTTTCCTTTTGAACTGGTGCAGCTTCTCTAGTTACAATAATTTCATAAGTACTAACTTCTGATGAATCACTATTCTTTACAGTCAAAACAATAGTATTTGGCCCTTCATTTAAACTTTTTGTACCATTTCCTTCTACTGTATAACTAGTAGAATCTTTAAGAGTACCAGTTACTTCTATTGTACTAGTAGCATATGGCACTGTAACAGAATAATCAGCTGTATTTTCACTAAATGTAATACTACCAGCTGAAAGCGTAATATTACTTAATTTTGCTTCTCCATTAATTTGACCAGCTGCATTAAATGTCATTGTAGGAATAACAATTAATCCAACCATCAATAATGTAGACATTAAAAATTTCTTCATTTTTCTCATTTTAATCAATCCTTTCATATTTTATTAACATAACTTATCTGTTAACAACCTAATAACTCCTTTCTAATTTAATAATACATCTTATATCAAGTTTTTGTCAACCAGAATAAACATTTTAAGCAAAACTTTTTTTTGACAAAAAAAGTGATTTAAAATCACTCATTTATTCTCGTACTTTTATATGTACTTCTCTTAATTGTTCCTCAGCTAATTGATTAGGACATCCCATTAAAGCATCGCTTCCGTTAGCGCTTATTGGAAACGCTACCATCTCACGAATATTCTCTTCTTCTTTAAGAGTCATAAGAATTCTATCTATTCCAGGCGCCATACCAGCATGAGGAGGAGCACCGAATTGAAAAGCTTGATAAAGTGAAGGAAATTTACTTTCAACAACACTTTCATCATATCCAGCAATTTCAAATGCTTTCTTTAAAATAATTGGACTATAATTTCTTTCTCCTCCACTTGCCATTTCCATACCATTACAAACAAAATCATACTGATTAGCAGTTACCTCACTAGGATCCATATTATTAAGAGAATCAAGTCCTCCTTTAGGCATACTAAATGGATTATGTGTAAAATCATACTTTTCTTCTTCACTATTCCATTCATACATTGGAAAATCTACAATAATACAAAATTCATATCTAGACTTATCTATTAAATCATGCTCTTTCGCTATTCTAATTCTAATGTCTCCACACAATTTATCAAACTTTTCACCACTTTCTCCAGCAATAATAAATAAAACATTATTAACTCTTAAATTAAATCTACTTATTAATTCACTTTTTTCTTCTTCACTAAATAATTTAGCCATACTTCCAACTGCATTTTCTTCTCCATCTATTTTTATAAAACCTAATGCCTTAACACCTAATTCTTTATACTCTTCTTCCAATTTTTTAAACCACGAATTAGATTTATCAGTTTCATCTATTTTTATTGCTTTTACTTCTCTATTAGAAAAAACTGGACTTTCATTTTTACTAACCAAATCAGTAATATTTTCAATTTCAAAAGAAATTCTTAAATCAGGTTTATCACTTCCATACTTTTCCATCGCTTCTTTATAAGGTATTCTTCTAAAAGGAACAGAAGAAACTTCCTTTTTACCAAATTTTTTAAATACATCATAAAATATTCTTTCACCTATAGGAAATATATCTTCTTGTGTCGCGAATGACATTTCAAAATCAAGTTGATAAAATTCTCCATAAAGTCTATCGCTTCTAGGATCCTCATCTCTAAAACAAGGCGCTATTTGAAAATATCTATTAAATCCACTACACATAAGTAATTGCTTAAATATTTGTGGTGCTTGAGGTAAAGCATAAAATTTACCCTTATATTTTCTAGATGGAACTATAAAATCACGTGCTCCTTCTGGACTTGAAGCAGTTATTATAGGAGTTTGTATTTCAGTAAAATTCATATCTTTCATAGTAGTTCTTATAAAATCTATAACTTCACTTCTAAATATTATATTATCATGTACTTCACTATTTCTTAAATCTAAATATCTATATTTAAGTCTTGTCTCTTCGCTAGAAGTCTTACTTGTTTTAACTTCAAAAGGAAGAATTTTATACACGTCCCCTAAAACAGTCAGTGTTTTAATCTCTACTTCTATCTCTCCAGTTTTCATATTCTTATTTACCATATCAGGTGTTCTTCTTCTTACAGTTCCAGTCATAGTAATTGTACTTTCACGATTTAACTTACTATATTCTATATCTTCACTAATAAGTTGAACTAACCCAGTTTCATCTCTTAAAGTAATAAAAACTAAACTACCTAAATTACGAACAGTATCAATCCAACCAGCAAGTTTAATTTCTTTTCCTTCATAACTAGCATCTACTTCTCCACAATAAACATTTCTATAAATATTATCCATATATCCTTGTATGATATATATAGTCAGTTACAAGAGAGATTTTGTATTTAAT
>CANSAJ010000028.1 GCA_947644695.1 uncultured Bacillota bacterium
TTTGGATCTTCATGACAGTTCTTTGTACATACATCTGGATTCTTTGGATCTTCATAACAATTCTTTGTACACACATTCGGATTATCTGGATCTTCATGACAATTTCTATCACAAACTCCATCTTTATTATCATCACAGTCATTCTTACAAGTACAATTTTTATCACAGATTCCATCTTTATTTTCGTCACAATCTCTTGTACACACATTTGGATTGTTTGGATCTTCATGACAATTTCTATCACATGTTCCATTTCCATCTAAATCACAGTTCTTTGTACATAAATTTGGATTGTTTGGATCTTCATAACAGTTTCTATCACAAATTCCATCTTTATCATCATCACAATTCTTTGTACAAACTTCAGGATCTTTATTACAATTTCTATCACAGACTCCATCTTTATTGTCGTCGCAATTTACTTGACAAGTACAATTTCTATCGCAAATTCCGTCTTTATTATCATCACAATCTCTTGTACACACATTTGGTTTATTCGGATCTTCGTTACAATTCAAATCACACTTTCCATCTCCATCTAAATCACAATTCTTTGTACACACATTTGGTTTATTTGGATCCTCATGACAATTTAAATCACATGTTCCGTTTCCATCTAAATCACAGTTCTTTGTACATACATTCGGCTTGCTTGGATCTTCGTAACAATTTCTATCACAGACTCCATCTTTATTATCATCACAATCTTTTTTACACGTACAATTTTTATCGCATATTCCATCATTATCTTCATCACAATTTGATGTACACACATTTGGCTTCTTGGGATCATCGTAACAATTTAAATCGCATTTTCCATCTCCGTCTAAATCACAATTCTTTGTACACACACCTGGCTTACTTGGATCCTCATGACAATTCACGTCACACTTTCCGTCTCCATCTGTATCTATATTTATATCTGGTTTCCCATCTCCATTTGTATCTATATTTATATCTGGTTTTCCATCTCCATCTAAATCACAATTATAATCACAACTCAAATCTCCATCTGTATCACAATTTCTATCGCAAACTCCATCTTTATTGTCATCGCAATTAATATCACAAACTCCATCATTATCTGTATCTAAATTTGTATCTGGTTTTCCATCTCCATCTGTATCACAGTTTAAATCACACTTTCCGTCTCCATCTGTATCTTGATCTTTACCATTCGAATCTGGTTTTCCGTCTCCATCTAAATCGCAATTGTAATCGCAATTATTATCTCCGTCTATATCTATATTTATATCTGGTTTTCCGTCTCCATCTATATCTATATTTATATCTGGAACTCCATCACCATCAGTATCACAATTCAAATCACACTTTCCGTCTCCATCTGTATCTTGATTAATCAAATTATCGTCTGGCTTCCCATCTCCATCTGTATCTATATTTACATCTGGTTTTCCGTCTCCATCTATATCTATATTTATATCTGGTTTCCCATCTCCATCTGTATCTATATTTGTATCTGGTTTTCCATCTCCATCTACATCACAATTTAAATTACATGTTCCATCTCCAGTAGAATCACAATTCAAATCGCACTTTCCGTCTCCATCTGTATCTATATTAATATCTGGTTTTCCATCTCCATCTAAATCAAGATTAGTATCTGGCCATCCATCTTTATCAGTATCACAATTCAAATCACACTTTCCGTCTCCATCTGTATCCTGATTAATTAAATTTTTATCTGGCTTTCCATCTCCATCTGTATCTATATTAAAAACTGGCTTATCTTTATCCTTACCATAACTAATATTAATATCTGGTTTCCCATCTCCATTTGTATCACAATTTATATCACACTTTCCGTCTCCATCTGTGTCTATATTTAAATCTGGTTTCCCATCTCCATCTAAATCGCAATTCAAATCACATTTCCCATCATTATTGGTATCAATATTAATATCTGCTTTTCCGTCTCCATCTAAATCAAGATTAGTATCTGGCCATCCATCTCCATCTACATCACAATTTAAATCACAGATTCCATCTCCATCCAAATCTTGATTAATTAAATTCCAATCTGGCTTTCCATCTCCATCTGTATCTACATTAAATATAGGTGAATGATTCCTTCCATATTTAGGATAATTTATATTAATATCTGGTTTTCCATCTCCATCTGTATCACAGTTGATATCACATTTCCCATCCATATCTATATCTACATTTAAATCTGGCCATCCATCTCCGTTTAAATCTATATTAATTTTATTTCCATATTCACGCAAATAATTAACAAAAGACCATGTACCTATAGCAGTAAATCCTAAAAGAATAAACAAAAAAATTAAAACTAATATAATTCTCTTCTTCTTCTCTTTTTTAGACAAAGGTTCCTCATAATATAAACCCTCATCTGTGATAATCTTTCTTTGCTCCATATATGATTCTCTATCAAGATTCCTTCTTGCCATAAAACCACTCCCTATTATCTAATATAAATAATAGCACACTTATAATTTTTTAGCAAACAAAAAAAGCAAGATTAACTCGCTCTTAACAACTATTTATGCACATTTTCTTTACTAGCTTTTACTTTTTCTTCTAACTCTTTAAGTTTTATAGTATTAGTCTTCTCTATTTGTTCTTCTACACTCCTATAATTTAAACTTAGTCCTATTACAAAAATATAAGCTAAAATATAAAACCAAATCATCAACACTACAATAGTACTTAATCCAGCATAATAAACATTATAATGAGCTAAATGCTTAATATAATAAGAATATGCTAATGTTACAAAAAACCAACAACAAGTAGTAAATACTGTGCCTTTATTCACATATCTACTTTCAAATTTTTCATCAGGTGCTATTATATAAATTAACTTAATAAAATTATAAGTAACTATTAAAGTTATAGGAAGATTTAAAATAGGATACAAAAACCTAATCGAATCAACTATCTTATTATTAAATCCCATTAATAAAGAAATACTAAGAATTTGTTCACCAAATACTGGAACAACTAATATAAATGTAAATAACAAAAAGATTAAAATTGTTAAAACAAAAGCTTTTATTCTTCTTTTGACATAATGCTTATTTGGAATATTAAATATCATATTAGATGCAACTATAATTGAATCACTCCCATTACTAGCTAGAAAGAAAGCAACTAAAATATACAAAATAAATCCAAATGAAAAAGATTGATCAGCAAAAATAGGTGTAATTAACTTCAATAATTCAGGACTAAAGTTTTTTTCAATAAATTCTGTAATATATGAAATAGAAAGATTAAAAGACCCAGCTATTACCAATAAAATTGATATTATCGGAACAACAGAAAGAACAAAATAATATGCAAGCGTACTTGGAAGAGTAAGCATCTCAGGTCTCTTAAGTATCTCTATAATATTCTTTAAAAAGTCTTTAATCTTTTCTTTCATAATCTATTCACCTTTATTTTTACGCATCATACTAAGTGCTTCATTAATCGCATCATCTATAGTAACACTTTCTTGGTTAATAATAGAATAACCTACACTAGCACCATAGTCATAAGGAAGTGTTTTAAGTTCTTTAGATAACTTATTAACATAAGTTACTATTTGTTTATCATCATATCCAACTAAATATATAAGAAATTCATTTCCATCTGTTCTTATAATCTCTGAATTTTCTCTTTGAGTTTTAATTAATATACTAGCAGCACTTTTAATCTGTTTATCTCCTTCTTCATGTCCTTTAGTATCATTTATAACTGAAATATCATTTAAATCAACAACTACAACAGCTTGAGGATAAATCTTATTTGCTTCCCAATAAGAAAGATTGTCATTAAGATAATTTCTATTCTTTAAATTAGTCATAACATCTAAATACATCATCTTATCTTCTTTTTTTATCTTCTTAGTAACTTTTACCTTTTTATTAAACCTAAACATTAAGAATGAAACTGCAAAAACTAAAGCTAAAATATAAGTTAAATTACTAAATACAAATTGAATAATAATACTGGTACTTGCATCTTTTAAAGAATTACTAACAGCCATATTATTAACTGATTTACTACCTAATGTTGTTAAAAAGAAATTAAACATATTATTAAGAACAACATTATCTTTATTAAGTAAAAACGTATTACTTTCGCTAGCACTACCTATATATTTAATAACATGATTTTTAAGCTTACTATTTTTATAGAAATCATATGTACTCTTCTCCATGACTACTACATCACTATTTTCTAAACTATCTATTAAACTATCATAATTAGAATAACCTTGAACATCAATATCACTACTTCTAATATAATTAAATAATTTAGTCTTATCAATCATCTTAACAGAATCATCTCTTATAGACTCAATAGAATCAACTGGAATAACGTTATTCTGATGAGTAACTATTACGTAAGGAATATTCCCAAGAGTAACACTTGAAGCATAATTAGGATTACTAATATTATAATAATTCATAACCATATCTACTTTTTTATTATTAAGTGCTTCTATTAATTTATCCATATTATCATATTTTATGTATTTATATGTAGCTCCTGTCATATCTCCAAACAAACTTAAATATTCATCAGTTAAACCACTAAAAGTTTTACTAACCTTTCCTTCTAAAGGCATATTATCTATATAACCAACAATTAAATCATCACCAGTTATAGTCTCCTTCTCTAAAGCACTTAAATTATATGCCGTATAATATAAATCTAAAAAATGTTTATTAACACTTGTATAAACTTCATCTTCCCATTTATTTAAAAATTTAGCAAAAACACTATTTAATACAACATTATTTTCATCTTTACTTAAAACATAATGAGAATGCAACCCTTCTATATGATAAACTACATTATACTTATTATAAATAATTTCATTCATATACTTATGCATAGGAATAATAGCATAAATAATAGAATCATTCATTTCCTTAATTAAACTACCAAAATTATCATATTCTTTATATGTAAGACCATAGCCTTTTAAATAACTTGATACATAATCCTTATCATCTTTTAATACACCAATAATTTGATTTTTTACATTGGATAAATCTATAACAGCACTATTATTAGTACTTATTAACACAAAATGATCTGTGTAAAAAACTAAATCATTAGTAGACAAAGTATTCTTTTCTTGAAATTTATAACTAGCATTTCCATTAACAGTAACATTAAAAGTTAATCCTGTTTCTTTCTCAAGATTATTTAAATAATCATAAAATACACCTTGTCCATTATTACCAAATATAGGCAAATCACTCTGAACAGAAACATCTATCATATCATTTGCATTAGAATTAATCCAATTTTTTTCAGAAAAAGAAAAGTTACTATCCGAATTATTAACATAATATAAAATTCCAACAACTAATAAAACCAACAGAGCTATTAACCCTAAAATATAAACATACTTTTTATTATTTTTTCTCATAACACGCCTCTTAATTATTTGTCCAAACTACTTGAGAATTACCAGAATGTTTAGACGCCATCATAGGATACATAGTTGTCTCTTCAGTATTATTCTTACAAGTAATCATAAACTGGAAATCATAATATCCTTTTATCTCATCACTAAACTTTTCTAATGACTTAATTGCATATCCTCTAGCATCTTCTTTACCAACACCAGCACTAACATCTATCATTACATATATAATTTTTCCCTTAACATCAACATTAACACTTTCTACTCCAGATTCATATAACGTTTTTATTTCTTCACTTATATTCTCACTTATAGGAAACTTCTCAATACCATCTAATCTATTACCATATTTATCTCCATCTTCATTATAAAACATTGTAACAAGACCAATAATAATAGCTACTAAAGATATTATTATAATAAGTGCAAGCACAAATAAAACTTTATTTTCCTTAATAATTTTTTTCATTCTTTTCACCTCAGTTACTTAATTATACTATATTTTATTATTTATTACTAGTTTACATAACAACGAAAAAAGCAGCTTCATTTTTTTAAAGCCATCCTTTTAATCTCAAAAACTCATTATTTTACTAATGAGTTTTTACTATAAATAACTTTTGTAGCTTTTCCATCAGTTAAATGAATATCACTAACTTGTACACCATTTGTAGGAATTGTAACTACAAAATTTCCACTAGAATATTTTTTAGAAACTAATACACTAGTAAGCGTAATATAAAGTTCGCTACCTACCTGAGTATAACTTGCTTCTTTAAATGCGCGCTTAGAATCTGTATACTCTCCCTTGATAACTACTTGATTATTATTAACTGTTACTTTATCAATAATAACACTATCATATTTATGACTTCCTACTATAAATAACATTCCATAGATTGTCGCAACTAACACCAAAATGACAATAACTGCAAAGATAGAAATCTTAAAAATTTTATTCATTTAATAACTCCTTTAACTCTTTTTCTCCCCAAATAGTCAAATTTAACCTCAAAGCATCATCATACTTCTTACCTGGATCTGCTCCTACAATTACTATATCTGTCTTACTAGAAACACTATTACTTGTAATACCACCTCTATCTTCTACAAACTTTTTAATCTCATCTCTAGTAATATCAGGAAATGAACCAGTTATGACTATTTTTTTACCATTAACTCTATCATCAGAACTAACCGTAGTATTATTATAACATATATTAACACCTAAACTAACAAGTTCTTCTATTTCATTTCTCTTTTCTGTATCTTTAAAATAATTAATAATATTACTTGCTAAAATATCCCCTATATCTGGAATAGCAACTAGACTATCATAATCTGCATCCATCAAACTATATAAATTTATAAACTTTTTAGCCAAAACCTTAGCAGTCTTTGCGCCCACTCCACTTATACCTATAGCATTTATAAATCTTTCCAAACCATTACTCTTACTATTCTCAATATTTTCTATCAAATTATCCACACTTTTATTTCCGAATCCTTCTAATAAAATTAATTCTTCACGTTTATCTTTAAGTTTATAAATATCACTAAATCTTCTAATAAAACCATAATTATAAAAGTCTTCAATAATTCTATCTCCAAGTCCATCTATATTCATAGCACCTCTACTAACAAAATGACAAAAACTTTCAATATTTCTAGCAGGACATTTAGGATTAATACAATAACTACCTACAATAACATTATCTTTATGTAAAATGCTATTACAAATAGGACACTTCGTCGCCATCACAAATTCTTTTTCTTCACCAGTTCTTCTATCAACTTTAGCCTCGACGACTTCTGGAATAACATCTCCAGCCTTTCTTATAGAAACTATATCACCTATTTTTAAATCTTTCATAATAACATAATCTTCATTATGTAATGTAGCACGACTAATAGTAGAACCTGCAACAATAACTGGTTCTAAAACTGCATTAGGTGTTACTTGACCAGTTCTACCTACAGTAAAAATAATATCATTAAGTCGAGTTAAAACCTCTTGCGCAGGAAATTTATATGCAGTTACCCATTTAGGATATTTTGAAGTTGTACCAAGCTCTACCTGATCTTTTACATTATTAACCTTAATTACTACACCATCAATATCATATGATAAAGACTTTCTCTTATCAGTCTGAGTTTCAATAAACTCAATAATTTCATCTACATTTTTAACTAATCTACTTTCTTCATTCGTTTTAAAACCAAGTTCTTTTAAAAACTTTAATGCTTCATAATGCGTTAGAATTCCATAATCAAGTGGATTTGGTATATGATAAATAAAACTATCAAGACCTCTAGATGCTGCAACTTTACTATCCAACTGTCTTACACTTCCAGCAGCTGCATTTCTACAATTTTGAAAAAGTGGTAATTTATCAGCCTCTCTTCTTAAATTTAATTCTTTAAGAACTTTTTTAGGCATATATATTTCACCACGAACTTCAATACTAACAGGTTTCTTCAATGATAAAGGTACAGTTTTTATAGTCTTAACATTATTTGTAATATCTTCACCAATTATTCCGTCACCTCTAGTTGAAGCACTAACTAATTTACCATTTTCATAATTTAAACAAACACTAAGCCCATCAATTTTTAATTCACACACATATTCTGGACTAATACTATCTTTTTTTATTTTCTTATCAAAATTTCTGATCTCTTCTTCATTAAAAACATTCGAAATACTCATCATTGGAATTTTATGAGTAACTTTCTCAAATGCGTCTAATACTTTACCACCAACTCTTTTAGTTGGAGAATCATCTCTTACATATTCTGGATACTTCTCTTCTAAAGTAATTAATTCTCTCAAATACTTATCATACTCTTGATCTGATATTGTCGGATTATCTAATGTATGGTAATTATAATCAGCTTCATTTATAATCCTAACTAATTCATCTATTCTATCCATTCTATTTCACCTATTAAATTATACAAAAAAATACAAAAAAATAAAAGTGAATGCAAGGCTACAATTTCCTTTTATTTCTAAAATATCTACTATATATAACAAAACTTATCAAAAAAATACCAAAAATTACCAAATATAACAATATGACATTATAATTACAATAACTCTTTAAATTCATACCTAAATTATATAATACATGAGATAAAATAGTTATACTTATATCATTTGTAAATAAGTAAACTAATGATAAAATAATAGCTATAAAAAACACTACTAAAGAATGATTAAAATTCATACTATGAAAAAAAGTAAATATTAAAGAACTTATAATAATTATAATTACATATACTAATCTAGTATTAAATTTACCAAAAGAATAAGGACAAAATCTATAAAAATATTCTTCAATTACTGGAACAACAATAACCGTATAAATAATATAAGGTAAAAAGCTAAACTCGAAATCAAAATAATTTATAGACAAAAAACCAACACTCTCTAAAATAGCTACTGAAATCAAAAAAAGACTAGAAAGCAAAAAAGATAAAATACATAACCTAAAAATATTAAAATTATTAATAATTTCACTTTTAAAAGAACTTACACAAAAATTATTAACACGCTTACTTTCTACAAAATATATTAAAGAAAATAAAACCAATGTAATTATAATATAATACATAACTAAAACACAACTTTCTTTAAACTCTTATGATTTTTAGCAAGTTGCTTAATACCATCTTTAACGCCAAATGCAATTGTTGCAAGACTTCCATCAATCTTAACAACTACACCATCTCCATACTTATCATGATTTACTCTATCTCCTACATTTAAATCTTCATTTCTGCCACTTTCATACATATCTGAAGAAACCATATGAGTTTGTGGTGTTTTAACAATATTACTCTCTATTAAATCAGGATCTATTTCATCTATAAATCTACTAGACATATTCATACTAGTCTTACCAAAAAGTGTACGTCTCTTCGCATTAAGTAAATATAAATTCTTTCTAGCACGTGTTATACCAACATAGCAAAGTCTTCTCTCTTCTTCTAATTCTGTAGGACTTTCATAACTTCTACTATGTGGAAAAATTCCTTCCTCTAATCCAATCAAAAACACATTATCAAACTCTAAACCTTTTGCACTATGAAGAGTCATTAAAGTCACTCCATCATCTTGATTTTTATACTCAGCTTTATCACTAACTAAACTTATATCCTCTAAAAATTCATCTAAATTATAAATACCTCTTTCTTCAAAAGATAATGTTATACTTTTAAACTCCTCTAAATTTTCAAGTCTTATCTCACTCTCTAAAGCATTAGACTCTTCTAACTCTTTTCTCATACCAGATTTATCTAAAATTAAATCCACTAAACCACTTAAATTAGTATTCTTACTTTCTTCAATTAAATCTAAAATTAAATTCTTAAATTCAAGTTCCTTACCAGAACTTATAACATCAAACATACTAGAATCACTTATTAATGCTTCATTTCTAAGCTTTTCTAAAGTCTTACTTCCTATTCCTCTTTTAGGAACATTAATAACTCTTTCTAAACTTACATCATCATTCTTATTATATATTAAATGTAAATAACTAATTAAATCTTTTATCTCTTTTCTATTATAGAAAAAATAACTACCAACTATTCTAAAAGGTAAACCTTCTTTAAGAAAAGCTTCTTCTATTACACGACTCTGCCCATTAGTTCTATACAAAACAGCAATCTCACTAAGCTTTTCACCAGCTTGTATAAGCTTTTTCGTCTCAGTTACAACTGCCTTAGCTTCTTCTAATTCACCATCACATCTAAGATACTTAATTTTATTACCTTCACCATTATTACTCCACAAATTCTTTTCTTTTCTTTCTGTATTATGCTTAATTACTGAATTCGCTGCATTCAATATATTATTAGTACTTCTATAATTTTCATCCAATACAATTGTCTTAGCCATAGAATAATCTTTTTCAAAATTAAGAACATTCATATAATTAGCAAATCTAAAAGAATAAATAGACTGATCCATATCTCCTACGACAAATAAATTTAAATATTTACTTGCTAACATTTTACAAAGTTCATATTGAACCATATTAGTATCCTGATACTCATCAACTAAAATATATTGATAATGTTCTTGATACTTGTCTAATACCTCATCACTTTGCCTAAATATCTCTAATGGTAAAATTAATAAATCATCAAAATCCACACTATTATTTCTCTTCAAAGTTGAAACATATTTCTTATAAACTTTTATAACAGCCTCATCTAAAGGTCCTTTCATAAACTTCTCATATGCCTCTGGAGTTAACCCTTCATTCTTAGCAAAACTTATTTTATTTAATATATATTTAACAGGATATTGCTCACTACTTAAATTTAAATCTTTTAAAAATTTCTTAATTAAAGAATTAACATCATCTCTATCCAAAATAGTTATATTTCTATTGTAACCTATAACTTCAGCATTCTCTCTTACTATTTTTAACCCTAATGAATGAAACGTACCTATAAATATTTTATCAGCTTCATCACCTATAGAATTGTGAACTCTCTCTCTCATTTCCCTTGCTGCTTTATTGGTAAAAGTAATAGCAAGAATATTCTGAGGTCTAACTCCTTCATTTATTAAATGAACTATACGTTCTGTTAAAACTCTAGTTTTCCCTGACCCAGCTCCTGCTAACACTAAACAAGGACCCTCTTTATGCAAAACAGCTTCTCTCTGCTTATCATTTAATCTTTCAAACATACAAACTACTCCTAACTCTTATTTAAAATTATACATGAAAAAAAATAAATTAAAACTATTGACTTCAATTTATTCTTTAATCTATTTTTATAATTAATTCTCCAGCTTTACTATAAAGATATTTTTCTCTTGCATACCTTGCTATATATTCTTCATCTTGCAACTTTAATATCTCACTTTTTAAAAGTTCTTCTCTTTCTAAAATAGAAACATATTTTTCTTCTAATTCTTTTTTCTCTTTAACATTAGTAAAAATAGAAGACCAATAACTAAACATATTACTTACAAAAATTGTAAGTAAAGGAACAAAAATACATATTAAAACAGTTAATCTTCTTTTATCTTTTTTAGTTACTTTCATTCTATCATACCTTTCCAGAATAAATTGTACCATAAAAAGTAAGCACTTTCAATTGGAATAATATGACAAATGTAAACAAAAAGTAGCATTTAAATGCCACTAATTTTCAGCAGAAGAACATGAAGAGTCCAAAGTATCCACTGTATATGGATTATCACTTGTTCCATCTCCACTTTTCCATTTGACACATGACTTTAATGATAAGACTGGACGAACAAGCAACTTATCATTAGTTCCTACAGCAATTAATCCACTATCATTCTTACAACTTCCAACAGTAAAAATTGAAGCATAATTACTAGTGTTGGCAACACTCCAGTAAGCTAATGGACTCATTGTCCACCAAGCACAAATATCTTCACTATCATTAATAGAAGTACCTAAAGCATTTTTATCATAATAACCTGATAAATATCCATCATATTTCGTTCCAGCAAATGCCAACTCATCTGCTGTCATTAAAGCTGCTGGTGCCCCTGAAAGTTTTCCATTTCCTGTACTTATACTTCCTGTAAATTTATCAGCTACATCTGCTCCATTTATTCCTGTATACAAACTTCCACTAGCATTATTCCCACATTTATATGATGGGGCTTTTGCATCCACAAGTCTCTTATACGCAGCATAGTCAAATGATGTAGTTGAAGATGTTGTATAACCTTCATTTGCTCGGTCATTACAATAGATTGCAGTTTTACTTACATAATTATGATAACTATTCTTTAGCGTATTATTATACCATGTATCTACCACACCTTTTACTAATGAATTTGTATTATTATTACGATTACTTGCTACGCTTCCACTAGCTCCATACATGTATCCTACATATTTTGGATCACTCATAGTGCTGTAATTTCCTGTTGCATACTTACTTTCTCCTATAAATGCATTAGTAGTATTCTTATCACCTCCTACATATAAAAGTCTTACACTTAAGTCTTCATTTATTCTTATTATCCTCCAGTAAATATTTGCGAAATATACCCAGTTATCTAATGCATTACCTGCAAAATAATATACTGTTTTACCATTCTCAGTTTGATTTCCACTTGCTGTATATAAAGTTCCTGTATTATCTGTAATAAATATACCACTATTTAAATTTGGTCTTGCTCCTGGTCTGGTTGGATGATCTGCTAAGATTTGATTTTTTAATAATTTTGGTAATTCTTTTAATATCACCGCGCAGGTTCTATTTGATGTTACATTACTTACTGTTAATATTCTTCCACTTAATGTACATCCAGAACCACTTACTGTGGCTCCTTCCAATGTATAACCAGTACTTGAAATTATTGTAAATGTCCTCGAAGAACCATGCACTATTAATGCACTTGTTGGATTTGAACTTCCTCCTGTTACACTTATTGATACATTATATGTAGCCTTCTTTAATACCACACTACATGTCTGAGCTTCTTTAATATTACTTATAGTTAGTGTATTTCCACTTATACTTATAGTAGCTTCTCCACTACAATTAATTGTAGGATTACTTAAAGAATATCCTTCACTTGGTGTTATAGTAAACTTTTTTGATTCTCCCTCTGCTACCAAAACATTACTTGGCTTAATAGTACCACCTGTTATATTCATCTCCACATTATACTTAGTCTTCTCATTCTGTTCTGCACATGTCCTATCTATATCAATCTCATATGGATTATCACTTGTTCCATCTCCACTCTTCCATTTTACGCAAGACTTTAGAGATAACACTGGACGCACTTCATTTGTTCTGTGGATGCCATCAAAAGTAAAGTTGCCAGGAGTGTCAGAACCACGTACATAAAATGTGAGTACTGAAGCTCCAAAAGTATACGGACTCATTGTCCACCAATCGACGGAACCAGTTACACTTCCTCCGGCGGCATTGTAGTAATAATACGCTGGCGCTAATGTTTGAAATTTAGCACCTGCATACACCGCTTCATCTGCTGTCATCAAGGCTACTGGATTTGTTAACTTTCCATTACCAGTCAACGCACTAACTGTAAACTTATCTGCGATATCCGCTCCGTTTATTCCTGTATATAAATTCCCACTAGCATCATTCCCGCATTTATATGATGGAGCTTTATTTTTTACTAATCTATAGTTAGCCGCATAATTGACTGTAGCTGATGTACTATATCCTTCATTTGCTCGATCATTACAATAGATTGCAGTTTTACTAACATATCCATCATAATTAAGTTCTATCGTATCATCATACCATGTATCTATTACTCCTTTTATTGTTGAATCTGTAGTATTTTTTCTGTTATTTTCTAAACTCCCAGAATCACCATACATATATCCTACATACATTGGATCATTATAATTTGTATTATATGCACTTTTTCCTATATATCCTGCTTCTGTATTTTTATCTGGCCCTACATAAAGTAGTCTTACACTTCCTTCCTCATTTATTCTAATAATTCTCCAATAAATTCCAGCAAAATATACCCAGTTATCTAACGCATTTCCTGAGAAGTAATATACTGTTTCTCCATCCTCTGTTAAATTTCCACTTGCTGTATATAAAGTTTCTGTATTGTTGTCTGTAAATACATCACTGTTTAAATTTGGTCTAGCTCCTGGTCTTGTTGGATGATCTGATAATATCTTACTTGTAAGTGTTCCTGCTTTAACTGTTCCTTCTTCAATATATATAGTCCCACTAAATACCTTCCCCATATCTTCACTTTGATCTATTTCTTCACTATCATGATATACGAACTCTATTGTATATTCTTGGGTTACTCCTGAAGGAATCTCTATATCATGTGCTAACACTATATTCTGAGGACTACTACTCTTAGGTACATCTAAATAACCACTCATATTATATCCATTGCTTGATGTAATTTTATATTGTAAAAATCCTTCTGTCACAAATGTATTTACTAAATCCTTAAATATTATATTATAAATAAAAACATCTTTACTTTCATTCTTTACACTAAACGTCTTACTTTCTTTCCATCCTGGTAATATCTCTCCACCAGTTAATTCATTATTATCTGTAAAAAGTATCCTAACATTCTTTGAAGTTACAGTTATCTCTTTTCTATTTCCACTTATATTCCCAGTAAAGTATGCATAACTCATTCCTACACATAATAATAATATTAACACTACCCCATACAATACAAACTTCTTATTCATTACTTTTACTACCTTTCTCATACAAAACATCTATTGTATATCAATACAATTATACAAAACATGTTTTGTACAGTCAAGACAACACTTCTTTTGTATGAGATTATTAACATAAAGGAGCTTTAAAGATATGAATATATCAAGATTAAAAGAACTAAGAGAAGATAATGATTTACTACAAAAAGACGTAGCAAATTACCTTAAAATAAAACAACAACAATACAGTGAATATGAAATAGGAAAAAGATTAATTCCAATAAACTACTTAAGTGACTTAGCAGATTTTTATAACACCAATATAGACTATCTCTTATCAAAAACAGATAAAAGAGAATCACTTCCTAAAAGTATATTAAAATAAAAATAAAACAGTAATGAAATCAGATCCATTATTGTTTTATTTTTCAATATTTACCCTTTTTAATTTAATGATGTGCTACATGTTGAATCTAAAGCATCCACTGTATATGGATTATCACTCGTTCCATCTCCGCTTTTCCAGTTAACACATGATTTTAACGATAACACTGGACGTACTCCATATTCACTATTAACAACATAATTAGTCATATGGCCAGGATCATTAGAACCTCCAATACTAAACAATGCTGATATATTACCATTACTATACCAACGATAAGGAGACATCGTCCACCACCATTCTGAACCAGTTGCGCTACCCCCAGCTGCATTAAAATAAAGATATGTTGAAGCATTTGATTTATATTTACCTCCCGCAAAAGCTGCCTCATCTGCTGTCATCAAGGATACTGGATTTGTTAACTTACCATTGCCTGTGGTAGTGCTTGATGTAAACTTGTCTGCTATATTCGCTCCATTTGTTCCTGTATATAAATTCCCTGAAGCATTATTTCCACATTTATATGATGGAACTTTAGAGTCTACTAATCTTTTATTAGCTGCATAGTTGAATGTTACTGTTGTACTATATCCTTCATTTGCCCTGTCATTACAATAAACTGCTGTTTTACTTATATAATCATTATAACTTGGCTTTATAGTACTATTATACCACGTATCTATTATTCCCTTGATTGTAGAATCTGTTGCGTTAGTTCTATTACTTGCTAAAGTTCCACTACTTCCATACTTATATCCTACATACATTGGGTCATCGTATCTTTTATTATAAACACTTGTTGCAATATATCCTGATGTCGTATTTTTGTCCTGACCTACATATAAAAGCCTTACACTTCCATCTTCATTTATCCTAATTATTCTCCAATATATTCCTGCAAAGTATATCCAGTTGTCTTGTGCATTACCTGAGAAGTAGTATACTGTACTTCCACCTTCAGTGATGTTTCCATTCGCTGTATAAAGGGTTCCTGTATTTTCATCTTGATATATATCACTATTTAAATTAGGTCGTACTCCTGGTCTTGTTGGATGGTCAGCTAATATTTTATCTTTTAATGATTTAGGTAATTCTTTTAATACCACATTACATGTCTGAGTAGATATAACTGCACTTATAGTGATGGTACTTCCATTTAAAGTGTGACTTGCACCTCCTGTACATGTTATTGTTGGATTATCTAATGTATAGTCTTCACTTGGTGTTATTGTGAATTCTCCTGAATCTCCATGCGCTACCATTATATTAGCAGGTTTTAAAGACCCACCTGTTATATTCATTGTAAGATTATAGTTTATC
>CANSAJ010000029.1 GCA_947644695.1 uncultured Bacillota bacterium
TAGTACCAAAAGAAGAGATAAAGGTAACATTAGTAGTAAACAATGGTACAGGAGGTACGAGTAAGACAATATTAACACCAGGAGGAAGTCTGGCATTCACAGGAGTATCACCAAATAGTGGCTATATATTAGATACTGCTAATATGACATGCACAGGAGGAGCAACAATAGTATTAAATGGAACAACAGTAACAGTAAGTAATATAAATAGCAGTCAAACATGTACAATCCCATCTAAAGTTGCTCCATTATTAAAAGATCAAATACTAGCAGATCATCCAACTAGACCAGGTTCTAGACCAGATTTAAATACAGGAACATTTGCTGATGAAAATACAGGAACACTATATACAGCAAGTGGAAATCAGACCGAAGGAGGGAATACAGTATATTATTTTTCAGGAAATGCATTAGATAACTGGGTATATTTTGCAGGACTATATTGGAGAATAATTAGAATAAATGAAGATGGAAGTGTAAGACTACTTTATGTAGGCCCAGATAAAAATACAGAAAAAGGATATATAAATGAGACGACAGCTGCATATAACACAACATATACTAGTCCAATGTATGTAGGATATATGTATGGAACAACAGGAAGTGTTGCAAGTAATAGAAATAATACGACTAACTCAACAATAAAAGGAGTAGTAGATACATGGTATAATAGCAAGATAAAAACAAGCTATGGTAATTATGTAAGTAAAACAGCAATCTATTGTAATGATCGAGCAAATGTAGGATATAGAACATCAGCGACATTCTACTATGCGGCAAGATATAGACTAGAGTCAAATAAAGTTCCATCATATAAATGTGGAAATAATGCTTCAGGAAGTTTGTACACTGGAACAAATGGTGCAAGTAATTTGGATAAATTTACTGGAAGTACAAGCACAGGAAATGGGGCATTAAAAGATATGCCAGTAGCTTTGATGACAGCAGATGAAGTAGCATTTGCTGGAGGTAAATACCAAACAGAAGCACCAGCATATTATTACTACAACGCTGCTGGAGGTAGCATAACTGGGTCCACCTGGTGGTGGACAATGAGTCCGTATTTCTGGTATTCTAATCTTACTTACTCGGGCGTGTTTCGCGTGTATGGTTCTGACTCTCCTGGCGCCTTGAGTTACATTAATGTCGTCAATTCTTTAGGCGGAGTACGTCCGGTCCTATCACTAAAGTCATGTGTTAAATGGAAAAGTGGAACTGGTACAAGTAATAATCCATACATTGTAGATACATTAGACTCAACTTGCTCATCAGCAGAAAACTAGGAGACGACCATGATAAATGAAGAAATGATAAATAATAGAATAGGAAGAAATATTAAAAGATACAGAACATTATATAATGCCAATGTAGGTGAACTAACTCAAAGTGACTTAGCTAAAAGAATAGGTGTATCAGTATCACTAATTGGTGGATTAGAAAGCACAAATATAAAACAGGGAATAAGTCTTTACAACTTATACAAAATAAGTGAAGTTCTCAATGTTCCAATAAATAAATTCTTTGAATAAAGTAGTAAATATTGTACTACTTTTTCTATGAAAAAAATTATTTGATAAACATATAATATTATGATAAAATTAAAACGGCTTTAAAAATAAGCACTTTTGAGAATTATTTTTACTAGTGCCTAACTTGTTATAGGTGTAAAAATTTAGAATCAAAGGGAAGTTAAAAACGAAAGGAAGAGTGAAATATATGGCAGAAGAAACTAAAAAAGTCATATCAAAAAGTTATTTATTAGAAGCTGGTGTACATTTTGGACATCAAACAAAAAGATGGAATCCTAAGATGAAAGAATATATCTATACATCTAGAGATGACATTTACATTATTGATTTAGAAAAAACAGTAGAAAAACTACAAGAAGCTTATGCTGCATTATTTAAAGCCTGTGAAAATGGCGGTAAAGCATTATTTGTTGGAACTAAAAAACAAGCTCAAGAAGCTAGTATTGAAGAAGCAAAAAGATGTGGAGGTTATTACATAACTGAACGTTGGCTTGGAGGAATTCTTACAAACTTTAAAACAATAAGAGAAAGAATCAACCGCTTAGCACAAATAGAAAAAATGCAAGAAGAAGGTAAATTTGAATTACTTCCTAAAAAAGAAGTATCAAAATTACAAAAAGAATACGACAAGTTAAACAAAATTTTATGTGGTATAAGAGAAATGACAAAGTTACCACAAGCATTAATCATAACTGATCCACGTATTGAAATAAATGCAATTCGTGAAGCAAGAAAACTTGGAATACCTGTATTTGGTATTGTAGATACAAACTCAGATCCAGATGACGTAGATTATGTAATCCCTGGAAATGATGATGCAGTACGTGCGGTAAAAGTAGTATTAGGTGTACTTGCAAATGCAGTATGTGAAGGAAATGGACTTCCATTAGAAGACTACATAACAGAAGATGAATTTGTAAAACCTAAAAAACAAAAAGAAGGAAATAAAAAAGAAGAAATCAAAGTTATTGAAAAAGAAATAGAAACAAATGAAGCAGAACCTACAGTTGAACCAGAAGAAAACACTAATCTTGAAGATATGAAACTAGCTGATTTAAAAGCATTAGCAAAAGATAAAGGTGTTAAAGGTTACTCAGCAATGAAAAAAGATGAGTTAATTGATGCTTTAAAATAAATTAAGAATGGAGAATTATTATGGATATAAAAGCAAGTGATGTTAAAGCACTACGTGACATGACTGGTGCTGGAATGCTAGATTGTAAAAAAGCTTTAAGTGAAAGTAATGGAGACATGGACAAAGCTGTTGATTATTTAAGAGAAAAAGGAATAAGTAAAGCAGCTAAGAAAAACGATAGAATTGCAGCAGAAGGCCTAGCAAATATTTACATTAAAGGAAACAAAGCTACTATTATAGAAGTTAATGCAGAAACTGACTTTGTTGCTAAAAATCAAGAGTTCATTAACATGGTAGATACAATCGGAAATACTATTCTAAATAGTGAAGTTAATACATTAGAAGAAGCATTAAATCTTTCTACAGATAATATTACACTTAATGATTTGATTGTAAATACAACAGCAACTATTGGAGAAAAATTAAGTCTTAGAAGATTTGAAAATATTAACAAAAATGATGATGAAATATTTGGAACTTACCTACATATGGGTGGAAAAATCGCTTCATTAATAGTATTAAAAGGTAGTGAAGAGACAGTTGCAAAAGATCTAGCAATGCAATCAGCTGCAATGAGACCAAATTATGTTACACGTGAAGAAGTTCCAGCTGAAAAAGTAGAACACGAAAAAAGTGTACTTACAGAACAAGCTTTAACAGAAGGTAAAAAACCAGAATTCATAGATAAAATTATAGAAGGAAGACTTGATAAATTTTATGCAGAAATTTGCTTAATCGAGCAAACATTTGTAAAAGATGGAGACTTAACAGTAAAAACATATCTTGAACAACATAACAGTGATGTAACTAAAATGGTACGTTATGAAGTGGGAGAAGGTATAGAGAAAAAAGTAGAAAACTTCGCAGACGAAGTAAGGAGTCAAATTTCAAACGCATAAAAATGAAAAAGTTTCTTAACAAAAAAACAAAAAATGAATTAATAAAATTAAGCCTGTGTACTCTAGCAGGCTTCTTGTTATTATTCTTAACATACTTTGATACAATACTAGATAGAGATGATATATCATTAATAACTTACAATGACAATCAAAACAAAATTTTTACAAATGTAACAAATAAAGAACTAATGCATGTGTTAGATAAAGAAACTGGTATAATTATTTTGATAAATAGTAGAAAAACTGCAAACAGAATTATAAACTTATTAGTAGATGTCAAAACAAATGAAAAAATCTATATTTATAATATGAAAAATGATGAAACTATATTAAAATTAAATGAAGATGATTCAGTTTCAGTTAAACAACACCCATCAGATTTTTATAATAATTTAATTAATAAATTAGGATTATATGCAGAAGATTATACAATAATTAAAGAAGATGGTAAAGAAATAAAAACAGATTATAAAAAGATATATGCACCTACAGTTTTATTTGTTAAAGACGGTAAAATTCTATTAAGTCACTACATTTCTGATGAAGAAATAGAAGATAAAGATTTATTAGAAGTATATAGTCAAGGTCATAAAATATTAAATAATGGATACAATTCATAAAGTTGTATCTTTTTTCATAAAATAAATGTAAAATAAAATTAGTAGGCTGGTGATTATGTGAAAGAAAATCAAAATATTGAATGGAAAGAAATATGGAAAGACGAATATTTAAAATGGATATGTGCCTTTGCAAATTCAAATGGAGGACTTTTATATATTGGAGTTAATGATAAAGGTAAAGTGACAGGAGTTGAAGATCCTGAGGGTTTAGTTTATAAGGTTCCTCATAAAGTTAGAGATTTTTTAGGCATAACTGTTGAAGCGAGAGTAAAAACAAAGAAAAGTAAAAACTATGTTGTTATTAAAGTTGAGAAAAATGAATTTCCTATAAGTTATAAAGGTAAATACTTTTTAAGAAGTGGCTCCAATACATTTGAAGCAGTTGGGATAGAATTAGATAGACTAATATTAAAAAAGATAGGAAGACGATTTGAAGAAATGGAAGAACGTTCATCAAGCTTATATGATTTAGACAACAAAGCTATAGAAGCATTTAAAGAACTTTCTTTAGAATCTGGAAGATTGCCAGAAGAAAATATTAATATAGGAACAGAAATGTTATTAAAAAACTTAAGATTAATTAAAAGAAACTCAATTTCAAAAGCAGGACTTTTAATATTTGGAAAAGATCCTGAATTTTGGGTGAATGGTTCCTATATTAAAATAGCACTCTTCGCACCAAATAACATAGACATAATTGAGGAAGATGAAATACACGGTTCTATATTATTTCAAACTGAATCAGCACTAAACCTTATATACGAAAAATACATACCTTTATTAGAAAAATATGAAGGTTTAAAAAACGTAAGACAAGCCTTAATTCCTAAAACTGTAATGAGAGAAATAATATTAAATGCTGTTCAACATAGAGCATATGATTCGCAAAATCCTATACAAGTAGGTATTTATAGAAATAAAATAACAATAGCTAATCAAGGTGAATTAAATGAAAGTCTAAGCACAGAAGAAATATATAATCCTCATCCAGCACTTCCGCATAACCCTAATATAGCTAGAACATTTTATTATGCAGGTTTTTCTTCTTCTTGGGGATTAGGTATGGAAAAAATAAAAAGAGATTGCACTAAAAGAAGTTTGCCTTTACCAAAATGCAGATTAACTAAAACAGGAATAATTGTAAGATGTAACCCTAAAAAAGAATTTTTGCATTCATTAAGAAGAGAACTTGTAAGAAAAAGTAAGGAAGAACTTTTAGCTGAATTAGCAAGTGACCCAACTATAACTGAAGAAGATATAAAAAGAATACTTGAAAAAAGAAACAATTAGTTTCTTTTTTATTGTCTATAAAATGTAAAAGATGCTATTTTTAATCTTTACAAACAAACACTACTAGAGTAGAATGGTGGTAGATAGTGGAGAGAAGTGGAAGAAAGTGGGGGATTTGAAATGTTAATAGGCGAATTTCACTTGCGCATGGATGAAAAAGGCAGATTAATTATCCCATCAAAATTAAGAAATGAAATTGGTAACGAATTTATAGTTACAAGAGGACTAGATAAATGCTTATTTGTCTACTCTAAAGTAGAATGGGAAAAAATCGTGAACAAATTAAGTTCTCTTCCTTTCACAAAAAAAGACGCTAGAGATTTTTTAAGATTTTTCTTAAGCGGAGCTACTGTCTGTGAATTCGACAAAACAGGTCGAATAAATATTACCTCACCATTAGTCGCATACGCCGGTTTATCTAAAGACTGTGTAATAATCGGCGTTAACGAGCGACTTGAAATATGGTCAGAGGAAAGTTTCAATAACTTCTTAGAAAATAACATAGACAACTTTAGCAGTCTAGCAGAAAATTTATTTGAAATAGGTGACTTAAATGCATAAAAGTGTTTTATTAAATGAAGCTATTGAAGGATTAAATATAAAACCAGACGGGACTTATATAGATGCTACATTAGGATTTGCTGGTCATTCAGGGGAAATATTAAGAGAATTAGAAACTGAGGGGTTCCTATTCGCCTTTGATCAAGATGAGAATGCAGTAAACTATAGTAATGAGAAATTAAAAACTATAGGAAACAATTATAAGATCTTTCATACAAATTTTAAAAATATGAAGGATTTTATTGGCACAAAAGTTGATGGAATACTATTCGATTTAGGAGTAAGTAGTCCTCAACTAGATGATGCCGAAAGAGGTTTTAGCTTTCACAAAGATGCACCTCTAGATATGAGAATGGACAAAAGAAATCCACTAAGCGCTTATGAAGTAGTAAATAACTACAGATTAGATGAGCTAATTAATATTTTGTATGTTTATGGAGAAGAAGCAAATGCAAAATCCATAGGAAAAGCTATTGTAAATAATAGACCAATAAAAACAACATTAGAATTAGCTGAGATAATAAAAAACAACGTACCTGAATCATATAGAAATAAAAGTAATCCGTGTAGAAAAACATTTCAAGCTATAAGAATTGAAGTAAATGATGAACTAAGAATTTTAGAAACAAGTATTAAAGATGCATTTGATTTACTTAAATCTAATGGAAGACTTTGTATAATTACATTTCATTCATTAGAAGATAGGATAGTTAAAGAAGTTTTCAAAGAATTATCAAGTGATAACGAACTGGCAAAAAAATTACCAATCGTACCTGATGAAATGAAAGCAAAAGGTAAACTAATCACTAAAAAAGCAATAATACCTAGTGATAATGAAATAAAAGAAAATAAAAGAAGCAGAAGTGCTAAATTAAGAATAATAGAAAAGATATAAAAAGGTGAGCGATAAAATGGCAAAAAAAAGAAAAAAATTTTTAAAAGGAGAAAAAATATTATACTTGTTAATTGGACTTTTAATTGTTGGTAATATATTAGGGCAATCTTTTTCCATGGCATTATTATCTAAAACTAATATAGAAGTAGAAAGTATAAAGAAAAAAATAAATAAACAAACTGATTTAAATCAAAGCTTAGAGATGAAAATAAATGAATTAGCTTCACTGGAAAATGTTGAAGCAGTTGCAACTAATCATGGACTAGAGTATAATAACAATAATATAGTAGTTGTTACAGAATAAGAGGTGTATAAGTGAAAAAAGCAAGAACTGTTAGAATTAGCAAAATATTTATACTAGTTGTTGTTTTTTTATTTCTAGCAATAATTGCCAAGCTTTCGTATGTTGTATTGAGCCCTAAAGTTGATGGCATAGATCTAACCGCTTTTAGCCAAAATAGAAATACTGTAAAAGAAACCATAATAGCAGACAGAGGTACAATTTACGATTCTTTAGAAAATGTATTAGCAGTTAATGTAAATAGCTACACAGTAATAGCAATTCTATCTGAAACAAGAACAACAGATAAAAATCACCCTGAGCATGTTGTAGATAAAGAAATGACCGCCCAAAAATTAAGCCCATTAATTAATATGAGCGAAGAAAGAATACTTGAACTTTTGAAAACTGAAGGTGTTTATCAAGTTGAATTAGGACCTGGCGGAAAAGGAATAACTGAACTACAAAAGGAAACTATAGAATCATTAAATTTGCCAGGAATAGAATTCATGAGAGGAGTTAAAAGATATTATCCTAACAGAGACTTTCTAAGCTATACTTTAGGCTATGCCAAAACGGATGAAGATGGTTCAATAGTCGGTGAAATGGGATTAGAACTAGAATATAATAAAGAATTAACAGGAAGAGATGGTTCTAGAACATATGAAGGTGATATTTATGGATACAAAATCGCTAATACTGATGAAGTTGTTGAAAAAGCGGAAAGTGGTAAAAACATATACTTAACAATAGATACTAATATACAAATGTTTGCAGAACAAGCCATAACTAAAATTGAAACAGCTGCTAGTCATGAATGGGCAACAATAAGCGTAGTAAATGCCAAAACAGGAGAAATATTGGGAGTTGCTTCTAGCCCAAGCTTCGATCCAAACACTAAAGAAATAGTCAATTATTATGATCCTTTCGTATCTTATACTTACGAACCAGGTTCAACGATGAAAATTTTCTCATTTATGGCCGCTATCGAAAACAATTTATATAATGGAGAAGAAAAATATAATTCAGGTTCAATACAAGTTGAAGATGCATTAATAAAAGACTGGAATGGTTATGGATGGGGAAGTATTACCTTTGACCAAGGATTCTATGGAAGCTCTAATGTAGCTGCCACAATTCTATCTCAAAGACTTGGTGGAAATGCACTAAAAGATTTTTATACTAAACTGGGCCTTGGTAAAAAGACAAAAATAGGATTACCTAATGAACAAACAGGCTCATTAAAATTCCAATATAATGTAGAAGTTGCAAATGCCTCATTTGGACAAGGGATGAGTGTAACGCCAGTACAAATGGTACAAGCTCTAACTTCTATAGCTAATGAAGGAACAATAATAAAACCTTATATAGTATCAAAAATTGAAGATGCAAACACTAAAGAAATAATTTTAGAAAATAAAAGAACAGAAGTAACAAAAGTTGCCTCAAAAGAAACCATTAAAAAAATCCAAGATATGATGTGGGGAGTAGTAAATTCAAATGAAAGAACTGCCAGTGGAACAGCATATAAAACAGATATTGTAACAACTATAGGAAAAACAGGAACGGCAGAGATGGCTTCCTCCGATGGTGGTTATCTAACTGGAAGCACAAACTATATAAGAAGTTTTGCAGGATTATTTCCATATGAAGATCCACAAATCATAGTTTATGTAGCGGTAAGTAAAATGTCACATCCATATTTAATAAGTGAAGCGACAAAAACGCTTATAGAAGATGTGAGCACTTATTTAGGAATTGTAGATAATGGATATAATACAAATTCTGATACTTTCGTGACTGAATCTTACATTAACAAAAAAACAGATGAAATAAAAGATCAACTAAAAGATAAAATTATAACACCAATAATTATTGGCGAAGGAGATAAAATTATAAAGCAATATCCAAGTAAAGATTCTGTACTTAATTCTAATGATAAATTATTTTTATTAACAAATGATAGTGAGCTGAAATACACAAATATAGAAAACTGGTCTCGTAATGATATACTAGAATACGGAAAACTAATAGGAGTTAATTTCACTTTTAATGGTTATGGCTATGCTAAAGATACTGATATAACAGATAATATAATAAACAAAGGTGAAACAAAAGAAATAAAATTAGAACCTAAATATACAAAACCAACCTAAAAAACGACAAAATTAGCTCAACTAATATAATATAATTTTCATGGTGATGAATATGAGAATATATTATATTTTTTTAATTAGGAAAGAAATATATGAAATAACAAAAAATAAACCAGAAAATTTATATAAACTTCTAGAATCTATATATTTATTAAATAATGACGATGTAGTACTAGGATTTAAAATGTTTGATAAAATATGTAAAACCATTCCTAAGAAAAATTTTAATAAATTAATAAAAGATACCAATATAGAAAATATATCTTATTCATCATTTGGAAGTACTCATTTAATAAATGATTTTTTAAATAATGAAACGACAAAATTATTAATAAATAATAGTCACTTAAAAATAAAAAGCAATACTTTTTATCCATCATTTTTTAGAGATTTGGAAAATATACCATATCTATTTGTTTGTGATTTTATAAATATGGATTATTTTTATTTAAAAAATGTAAGTTATAAAAGTTGTGTAAGGTAAAATAAAAGTTGTTATTTTTATTTAATCATTATATAATTATATTAAGGAGGTAAATATAAATGTTAATAGATATTCTATACTTACTAGGTGGACTAGTTGTAGGATTGATAATTGGATTTTTTGTAGCAAGGCATTTTTTAATGAAAGAATTAAAGAAAAATCCACCAATAAATGAAGAAATGATTAAAACTTTAATGAGGGGAATGGGCAGAACGCCAAATCAAAAACAAGTAAATCAACTTATGAAACAAATGAGTAAATTTAACTAAGGAAAAAAGAATAAAAGATACATTTAAAACGAAATGTACTTTTTTTGGTTACAAAACCTTGACAAAATCTTTAAAATCATTATAATAAAAAGAGATTTCATTAAAGGGGGTAATTATGAATTCTAAAGAGAAGAAAAAAGAAAGAAAGAGAAAAAAAGACAAAATAAATAAAATAAGAGAAATAATGAAACAAAAAAGAATGGAGAATGAAAAAATGAATAAAACTAAAAAGAAAACTTTAAGTGTATTAGGAGGCATATCTGCGGTAGCTGCAATTTTAGCAGTATTGAATAATGCACCAGCAAAAACAAATAAAGCTATAAATTATAATGTACCTAAAAAAACTATTGAAGATACTATTGAAGATAATATAACAAATTTATATACAAAAGACGAAGTATTAACGAATATTACTACAGTTGTTGAAACACCAGAACCAATAGAAACACCAGAAATTACAACAAATCCAACAGAAACACCAGAAATTCCAGAATTAAATTTAAAAGTTTCTTATAGTACAAAAAATTTAACTAATGGAAATGTAAAAGCGACTATAACTGCAGATGGAATATTTGATACAAAAGCAAATGGATGGATTTTATCAGAAAATGGTAATTCAATGACAAAAACATATAAATACAATGCAACTGAAAGGGTAGTAGTTTATGACGAGTTAGGAAGAACATACACAGTAACAGTTAGAATTACTAATATTGATAAAACATTTAATAATGTAAAAGTATCATATAGTGAACTTTCTGATGGAAAAGTGCTTGTAACAATAACAGCTGATGAAAAAATGGCTTCATTAAATGGATGGAAACTAAGTGCTGATAAAAAATCAATGACAAAAATATATAGTGCTAATACAAAAGAAGATGTTACAGTTAAAGATTTAGCGGGTAACAAAAAAACAGTTACAGTATTGATAAATAATATAAAAGAAGTTACACAGAATACACCAACGCCAAGTGCAACACCAACACCAAGCGCAACACCAACACCAAGCGCAACACCAACACCAAGCGCAACACCAACATCAAGTGTAACACCAACGCCAAGTGCAACACCAACGCCAAGTGCGAAGCCAACACCAAGTGTAACACCAACGCCAAGTGCGAAGCCAACACCAAGTGCAACACCAACGCCAAGTGAAAAGCCAACACCTTCAGATGAACCAACATATCCAACAAATAGACCGACTGATCCTACACCAAGTACAAAACCAACGCCAAGTGCGAAGCCAACACCAAGCGAAAAGCCAACTCCAAGTACAAAACCAACACCAAGCGAAAAGCCAACTCCAAGTACAGAACCAACACCAAGCGAAAAGCCAACTCCAAGTACAGAACCAACACCAAGTGAAAAGCCAACACCAAGTACAGAACCAACACCAAGTGAAAAGCCAACACCAAGTGTAAAACCAACACCAGAGCCTGGTGATAGAGAAGACGAAATAACTGATGGAAAAGGACAAAGTGGAATAGGTTCTACAGATAAAATAGAATTTCCACCTGCAGAGCCAACAGCGACTCCGCCAGAAATTGAAGAAACTTCAATGCCAGAAGAAACACCAACATCAGTTGAACTTACAGATATGAATTTACAAGATTTATATCAAATGAGAGAAATATTAGTAAGTGGAGTAGTATTCGAATATCCAGAATACATAGTTGAAGAAAAAACAAACAAATTAGTATTATAGATTTTAGCAAGGATATTTTCCTTGCTTTTTACATAGAAAAGTGTATACCGAGTGACTAGTAAGATTTACATAAATAAAATCGCGTGCTATAATTATCATAAAGTAGCGGGTGAAGATTTATGGATACAAGAGGAATAAAAGAACTTGCAAAAGATGGAGCAAAATATATTGGAATAACTATAATTGTATTAATTTTATTCATATATATAGTCTCGTTTCAACAAGTGATTGGACCTTCGATGGAACCGAACTATATAGAAGGTGACATTTATGTATTGAACAAAATAAAGTACAAAATATTTGACCCAAAAAGATTTGAAGTCGTTGTAGTAGATTCTAAAGATTCGAAATACATGATTAAAAGAATAATAGGATTACCTGGTGACACTTTAGAATACAAAGATAATGAACTTTATATAAATGGAGAAAAAATAAAAGAAGACTTTAAACGTACAGGATCAACAGAAGATTTTACTTTAGAAAAATTTGAAAGCTTAACAATTCCAGAAAACAATTACTTTGTATTAGGAGATAATAGAGAAAACTCAAAAGACAGCAGAACTTTTGGATTTGTATCTAAAAATAAAATAGTGGGTAAAGTAGAATTTCGTATCTGGCCATTAGTGAAAAAGTAGGAAAGGATTGATAAAAAATGGCATATATTAAATATAAGGAGATGACAAGATATTATAACTTCTCCAAAGAATTAAATTTAAACGAATTACCAAAAGATGTATACGCATACATAGAGAAAGATGAGCAAATCTTAATTGCATATAGTTCAGGCGCAAATGTTTTCCTTTTAACATCTTCAAAAATAATAATATATGATGTGACAGGATTTATAGTAGAAAAAGAAACGGTACACTTTTTCCCATTTATAACAGTATCTTCTACAGCAATAGAACTAAGAGGAACACATTCGGCAATATTGCTAACTATGGAAAGTGGATATCAAGTAAGGTTAAACTTTAAAATAACAGATAAACAAGAACAAGAAAGATTTAGAAGAATATATATGTATATGGTTGATGTTATTAGTAAAAAAAGAGTGAGCGCTTAATAAGAATGAATTGACAAGCGAAGTAAAATGTGATATATTTTGAATGAACTTCAATAAGGGGTGATATAAATGAATAATAAAAAAATAATATTTGGAATTCTGTTATTCTGTGCTATAAGCTTTTTAGCTTATACATTTGCAGCAACTGATGATGATGGTACAGAAGGCAAACTATACGAAAGTGGAAGTTCTGGCAATGTAAAAAATCCATCTAGTAATTCAGGAAGTAGTAACAATAATGGTACTAATTCTAGTACAAATAACAATGGATCAAGTAGCATTAAACAAGATCAAAATAATGAAGGGACTAATAGTAATTTGAATAATAATAACAGCACTAATAATAACAATAATAATAACAATAATAATCAAACACCACCAACAAATGTTACAAATCCAGGAGGATCAAATAACAATTGGGGTGGAAATAATAATGGCACTACTGGAGATAACTCTGGTTCTGGCTCTGGAAACAATTCGGGAAGCTCTTGGGATGGAAGTGACTCGGCTTCAGGTTTTGAACCTGGCAAACCAAATCCAGACAAACCTGTTGTTCTTATACCAGGAAGAGCTACAGTAAGCGGAAAAGGAATTTATGCTTCTAGTTCAGCTAGTGATACAAAATCAGTTATAATAAATGGGAAAATAGAAGGAGAAAAGAATTCTTCTAATATGACAGTTTATGTATTACATATAAATATTGAAGCACCTAAGGTTTTAAATGCTGATACATTGAGTAAAGGAACATATTCTTTGGCATTTACATCAGGATCTTCATATGGTATGCCAGTTAACTCTCCGAGAAAATTATCAAGCAGTAATATTGGAAACTGGAATGCGATAAGTGGAGATAAAGCAATATTTAATATAAGAGTGGAACTTCAGAAAAGAGTATTTGATGCTGATGATAAAATGACTTTAACAATGTATTGGGGACTTGGAGATAAAATGACTTATACATTTGATCTATCAGGTGTAACTATATAATATAATAACTCTATAGAAATATAGAGTTTTTTTGATGAAAAAATCAATTATATTTTGACTTCTATTAATTAGAGTGCTATACTGAACATATAATATAGGAGGGTAAGGATGAATATAATGGATGTAAAAATATAAATTAATAAAAATACAATAAATGGAAAAGCAAACTTATATTTGAAAAAATGTGTCAAGCTTTGACAAATTGACAATAATATGATAAAATTACATTATAAAATTTATGAGGGGGGATAATTTATGACAAGACCAAAATTACGTAAAAATCATATTTTAGGTATAGCAGCTACATCTGTGGTAGCAATAGGTGCTTCAGGTTTAGGGCTATACAACTTATTAAATAATTCAAATAATATTAGTTTAGAAAAGGAAATCGAAGTAGCCGCTAAGAGATATGTAGAATCTAATAAAATAGCAATAGAGGATTCATATGGAATAAGTGCGAAAACACTTGTAAACAGCGGATTTTTGTCATCTGACAATAAATACTTAGATTATTCATTTGTAACAATCACAAATGAAGATGGAAAAAATGCATATGATGCAACTATCATTTATGATGCAAGTGAAGTAGCGACAAAAGTTCCAAAAGAAGTTTTAGGTGGTTCACTTACTTATGGAGATAGTACTACAAATAATGAAGATGGAGAAGTAGTAAGCGGTTTACAAAGTGAAATTACTTATAGCACATATGATTTTACAAATGACAGGGTTTTGGTTACAATCACATTCAACATGCCTATAACTTTTAAAACCAGTGCGGCATTAAATGAATGGACACTTAGTGATTCTAAAACAGAATTAACAAAAATTTTCTACAACAATACTGAAGAAGATGAAATACTTACAGTATATGGAATAGGAACAGATTTATCTGATGAAATAACTATATCAGTAAAAAATATAAATAAAGAAATGCCAAAATTAATTGGCGATATTAAAAATAAAGGATCATATAATCATAAAAAAGAAGTAGATGGAGAAATAAAAGGTTCTTTATTAGCATTTGATAAAGGAACAGGAAGCTTATCTATTAAAAAAGATGATGGAACCTACGAATCTCTTTTAACAAATATTTCTTACGGAATTGATAATGGAGTATTATTAAAAGAAACTTATAAAGATGGAGAATATCTTCTAACTGTAACAGATGATTATGGTAATATTTTAAATGCAACATTTACATTAGATAGTATCCCACCAGTAGTAGAAAATCCTATTTATAGTACAACTGATAAAACAAATCAACCAGTAACAATCACTTTAAAAGCTAATGAATTAGTAAATATTGATAATATTGGTGAGTTAACAGCAGCTGGATTAGTTATAGAAACTAAAGACTTACCAGCACAAGAAATCACTTTAACAGCAAATAGAAAAGTTGAAAGCCTAAATGTAATAGTTTCAGATGCAGCAGGAAATCAAACACCAGTAAATATCGAAGTTAAAAATTTAGATACAACAAATCCAGGTGAAATCACTATAACAGAACCAACAGATATTAATAAAGATGATTGGAACGGCGCATTTGACATTACAATTAATGAAAATCCAAATGATGCAAATAAAGATAAAGAATACGAATATGTAATTATAGATTCACCATTAAGTAAAGAAGAAATGAAAGATTTACCAGCAGACAAATGGAATCAAGTAACAGAAAAAGATGAAAATGGTAATCCAAAATTTCCGATTGATGAAACTGGTAGTCCTATATATGTTGGTATAAAAGTTAAGGATGAATACGGAAACGAAACAATTTCTGGACCTTTTGGACCATATAAAGTAGATGCAACAGCTCCAACAAATGTAAGTGCAACAATAGAAGAAGGAGTAAAAACTGAAGCTGATGAATGGAACCAAGCATTTGAAGTAACAATCAATGCAGAAGATCAAGAAAGCGGAATCAGTTCATATGAATACTTACTAATAGTAAATGGAACAGAAGGAACATGGACAGAAGCAGTAGAAGGAAAATTTACTGTAACAGTGGATGGAGAAATATCATTTAAAGTAAGAGCAACAAATGGAGTAGGATTAACAACAACAAGTGAAAAGACATATGGTAGTTTTAATGTAGATACAACAAAACCAACATATGTAACAAGTACTCTAAGTGGAGACCAAGCAA
>CANSAJ010000030.1 GCA_947644695.1 uncultured Bacillota bacterium
CCCCCCCCGATTTTTTTATCTATTAAATCAAGAGAGATTAGTTTCTTCATAGTAATGCGCGTCTCCTTTTATTATCTACACTTACATTTTATTATTTTATATTACTACTGTCAATAACTTTTTATTATTTCAGATAATACTAGTATGTTACTGATTAGAAGATTTATACAATAATTAAAATTGGGAGAACAAAATTCAATTTTCAGTATTTTATTTAGGTACATATTTTTATAGACAATCTTCTTAAACTATGTTAGTCTTTAATTAGGAGCAATTTAGTAACTAGGTGTTTGCCTACCTTTCAATACTTAATAAACATGATGAAGAATATTCTACTGGAGGTGAGGCTTAGTGAAATGGAGGAACTTCATACTTCGTGTATTAGAACACATTTGTGCTATTCTAATTGTTGTCGCTTTAATAGTGGCAATATTAGAAAAATAACACCAAGTCTTACGACTTGATGTCCCTTAATTATAGGTAGACATTTAGATTACTAAATGCTTCCTTTTTATTTTATGAAGTTTCCTTCATTAAGTACATTTTATCAAAGTTTTTTATTTTATTCAATATTAGATTTTTTCTTCTTCGGATTTTCTTTTAATAAATGTATGTCTATTTGTGTAAATGGTATTTCTATACCTTCTTTATCGAATTCTATTTTTATTAATTTTAATATTTCTCTTTTTATTTTATAATGAGTATTTGGTTTACATAGAACTGATATTTTATAAATAATTTCACTACTTGCAAATGAATCTATTCCTAAAAGATCTAATTCGCCTTTTACGTTTTCGATTTTTTTAACTTTTGGTTTTAATTTAGTTAATACTTTTTCTAAATGATTTATATCAGTATTATAACCTACACCTAAATCCATAATTAATAATGTGTCACTTTCTGTAAAATTAGTTACTGATGTTATATTACTATTCGCTATTGTAAATACTTCGCCTGTAGCGGACTTTAATTTAGTAGTTTGGAGTCCTAAAGCAAGTACTTCTCCTTTAAAATCATTTATTTGCACTACATCTCCAATGTTATATCTGTTATCAAATATTATAAATATTCCTGCCAGCATGTTTTTCATTGTATCTTGGAAAGCTAAACCCACTACAAATCCAGCTATTCCTAAGCTAGTTAATATACTACTTGTATTGACTCCATAAGTCTCTAAAATTACTAAAACTACAATTATAATAATTATATATTTAATTATACTTCTTATCAGATTAACTACTGTATCTTCTTTTTTGTGATTTTTCTTTTTACTTCTTTTTAAAATAATTTTGCTTATTATACTATTTATAGCTTTATAAATTAGCCATCCTACTGTGATATATATTATAGGACCATAGAATTTTTTAGAAAATATAAATTCTATAATTTTTGCAAATAATTCATTCATTTATGTCCTCCAAAATAAAAGGTCATTTTTTATGACCTTAGTAATCTTCATCTTTAAAGTCTAGTCTATCCATTTCATCTATAACTTCAAGTTGTCCTTCGATAATCGCTTTTAGTCTACGTTTTAATCTATCTACATTTCGTTTTAATCTATCTGCAGTGTCTCCTGCTTTTTCAGCTTTTATTAGTGCATCATTTATTATTCTATTAGCATTTCGTTTAGCTTCATTTACTAAAGATTCTGCTTCTTGTCTTGCAACTTTTTTTATTTCATCACTAGCATTTTCTGCATTAAACAATGCTCGATTTAAAGTTGATTCTAAATTTTGGTATGAAGCTAGTTTTTCATTTAAATCATTTACTTTTTTATCTGCAGCTTTTTTTTCATCAAGTAGTCTTTCATATTCTTCTATTACTCTATCTAAATATTCTTTTACTTGATCTTTATCATAGCCTCTAAAAACTGTATCGAAATTATTCATAGGACACCCTCTTATTTACTTTTGTTAATTACCAATCTTCCCCATTATCACTTGTTTTTTCTTCTTCTGATATTCTCCCTTGTACATCAATGTTTTTAGGAGTGCATAGATATATTCCATCTCCTATCTTTTGTAAGTCTCCATTTATAGCATACAATGTACCACTTAAAAAGTCAATTATTCTTTTGGATTGATCAGATGTTACTCTTTTAAAATTTACTACTACACTGTTTCTTGATTTTAGGTGGTCAGCTATTTGTTGAGATTCTGAATATGCTCTTGGTTCTACAAGTATCATTTTACCTGAACCGTTTCCACCTTTTTTTGGATCTGCTTGGGCTACTGTATAATATTCATCTTCTGATATTCCATCTATATCTTCTTCTTTTGTTTCAAATATTTTAAAATTTCCAAATGCCATATTATGCCTCCAATTATATTTTTCATAAATTATTTTACCATAATTATTAATTATAAGCAATTCAAATATTTATTTTTTAGTTTTTGTTTTATAGTATTTTTTTACTATAGTTATTTTTTCGTCTTTTTCAGTTGAGAATTTATTTAATAATCTATTGGGATTTAAATTGGTTTTCAACTTTTTAATATTTTCTTTTAAAGTATTTTTATTATCAGATTTATTATCTATTATTTCTAGTCTTCTTTTTAATTCTAATGCTTCTACTATTGTAATTATTCCATCTATTATTATTAATATAATAATTATTAGTATAATAGCTATATAAATTTTATTCTTAAGTAATCTTGTAGATAATTTTTGATAGTAAATATATAAATAATATAATATCAATGTTAGAATTCCAAAAAGAAGAGAGTTTTTTAAATATATACGTCCATTAAGGTTAAATTTTCTTTTAGAGTAATCCCACCATTTTGTTTTAAATATTTTCTCTAAAAATACTGAAGCTAAATATTCAATTATACTAGCTAGAATACATCCTAGAATAAATATTACTAGTGGATTTTTGTTAGTTAAGTTTATAATTGAGATTATAATAATTCCACCTATTCCATATAGCGGACACCAAGGGCCTCTTAAAGCTTTTCCACTTTTACTTTTATTTACAAAAGCATGTATTATTTCTCCAATAAAACCTGTTATGCTAAAAAATATAAAATCTATTAAATACTGTAACATCTTACCAATCCTATCTTACTATTTATTATACACTAATTAATATTTTAGTTCTAATTAAAAAGTTAGTCTTTTTTCTACAAATTCTTTAATTTCTTCTATTTTTAATGTAGTTTGTTCCATTGTATCTCTTTCTCTTATTGTTACTGTTTTATTATTTAGTGTTTCATCATCTATTGTTATTGCAAATGGCGTTCCAATAATGTCTGCACGACGATATCTTTTTCCAATGTTTCCTGATTCATCATAAGTACACATGAAATATTTAGAGAGATCTTTATATATTTCTGTAGCTTTTTCATTATGAAATTTTTTTACTAAAGGAAGGATTGCTAATTTATAAGGGGCTATAAAGGGATGAAAATGCATTACTTCTCTAGTTGACCCATCTTTTAAAGTTTCTTCTTCATAAGCATCGCATAAAACTGTTAAAACTGTTCTTTCTACTCCAACACTTGGTTCTATTACATATGGGATATATTTTTCATTAGTTTCTGGGTCTAAGTATTCCATTTTTTCTCCTGAAAATTTTTGGTGTTGGCCTAAATCATAATTTGTACGACTTGCAATTCCCCAAAGTTCTCCCCATCCAAATGGGAATTTGTATTCTATATCAGTTGTAGCATTGCTGTAAAAAGATAATTCTTCTTTAGAATGATCTCTTAGTCGAAGATGCTCCTCTTTTATTCCTAGATTTAATAAGAAGTTTTTACAGTATTCTTTGTAGTGTTTGAACCATTCTAGTTCAGTTCCTGGTTTGCAGAAAAATTCTAATTCCATTTGTTCAAATTCTCTTACTCTAAATATAAAATTTCCTGGTGTTATTTCATTTCTAAAGCTTTTACCTACTTGTCCTATACCGAAAGGAACTTTAAGTCTCATGCTTCTTTGAACATTTAAGAAGTCTGCAAATATTCCTTGGGCGGTTTCTGGGCGAAGATATACTGTACTTTTAGCTTCTTCTGTTACTCCTTGGAAAGTTTTAAACATTAAATTAAATTCTCTTATGTCAGTATAGTCTAATTTTCCACACTTTGGACATACGATATTGTGTTCTTTAATATATTTAATTAACTCTTCTTTAGTCATTCCACCTGCATCTTCTACTCCACTTGCTTCTACAAGTTTGTCTGCACGATGACGTGTTTTACAATTTTTACAGTCTATAAGTGGATCTGTAAAGGTTCCTAAGTGTCCGCTTGCTTCCCAAACTTTTGGATTCATAAGTATTGCAGAATCTAATCCTACATTATTAGGATCTTCTTGTATGAATTTTTTCATCCAAGCATTTTTTATATTTTTTTTAAGTTCTACTCCCACTGGTCCAAAGTCCCAAGTATTGGCTAAACCTCCATAAATTTCACTTCCTTGAAATATGAAACCATAATTTTTACAAATATTCACAAGTTTTTCCATAGTTAATTCATTATTCATTTTGTCCTCCTTTAAAATAAAAACTTCTAGAGTCTTTTAGGACGAAGTATGCTCCGCGGTTCCACCTAAATTATTCTAGAAGAATCTCTTAATTATTATAGCCTAGAGTATTTACCATCTACTCATCATCGCTTTTCTAATTTTATTATATATATATTATTTTTATGCGTCAAGTAATTAAATTAATCTAATTTGTATATTACTTTCTAATAATACTATAATAATTGAGATTCTACAACCCTTTGTAAGATAAATTTTTAAAAAAATAGTATCAGTAATCTACTTGGTTACTTGGTGTATTTTATGTATATTTATTGTTATATTATTAATATAAGGCTGTTCTTTTATTTATTGGCTTTTTTGATAGAAAAAACTTGTTTTTGCCCTGTAAATACGGGAAATTTAGGTGTGTTTTACTCTTTTTTACTGTAAAGCAAATAATAACTGGTCATGATAGGCTCATTTTATGGTATCCATTATACCACATTTTTAGTTTTAATTTTACTTAAATAACCGGTATTACTAGGTCACGAAGCTTTTTCTAAAGTAATGATATATTGCTACTTAGGTGGGGCGAAAAATGATAAAAGAAAAATTTTATGATTTTAATCCTAACATCAAAAGAATAATTTCTACTAATATTAGAAAGTTTAGAAAAGAAAGAGGTCTCACTCAAGAGCAACTCGCTTTGTATACTGAACTTTCATATGATTTTATTAGAAGAATTGAAACTAGCGGTGGTAAATCTGGTTTCTCAGTTGAAACTTTATATAAAATCGCTACTGTTCTTGAGGTAAGTATGGATGAACTCACTAAAGAAGAAAAGTAGTTAACGAAAGTGTTAGCTACTTTTTATATTGTTTAGAAAGTTTTTACTTTTTAAATATAATCCAGTGTATTCCTTATAATAAATATTAAGAAATGAGTCTATTTGGTTTATTACATTTGTTTTTAGGTTTAGTTCTGTTATTTTATTAATATCTACAAAATAATATGCTTTTATCATTTTTAAAAATGCAGCATCATAAAGAGGTTCGTTAGTCCTATGTTTTGAACATATGTAACCACCTTTAGTATGAGATAGACTTACTACACTAGTAGATGCACATTCTACACATCCATCTAAATTTAAACTAATTCCTAAGTAGTCAAGAAATTTCAATTCTACAATATTTGTTATTACTTTTGGATTAAAGTTAGCTTCTATTTTTAAAATTGCACTTATAAATATTTTATATACTTCTTCTTCTGGAGATTGCTTGTAAACATTTTTAGTTAGTTCTGTTAGATAACTTAAGTAGCCTATTTTTTCTATGTCACTTTTTGTATTTATTAAGTAGTCTATAACATCTGCACTTATAAGTGTGCTTAGTTTTCCTTCTTTATATTTAATGTGAAAAATAGCATAGGTAAAGACTGAGCTTATTACTCTTAGTTTACTTTTTTCTCTTAAACATCCTTTTGATATTACACTTATTATTCCTTTTTCTTTAGTTAATATATGTAATATTTTGCTGTTTTCTCCATAACTAAGAGTATAAACTACAAATCCTTCTATGCTAATAATTTCCATTTCTTATTTCTTTTTGCCTTTCTTTTTATAATTTAGGTAGTCTTCTACACTACCTGATTCAGCGAATTTTTTCCATAAATCTATTTTTTTCATATCATCACCTAATTAATATTGTGATGATATAATAAAATTTATGCATTAAAAATCATTAAATCCTAATTCATTTAAATATTTTTCTTTATCTCTCCATTTTTTTAGTGTTTTTACATATAATTCTAAGTATACTTGTTTACCTAAAATATGTTCCATATCTTGACGCGCTTTCATTCCAATGTTTTTTAACATTATTCCCTTTTTGCCTATTATGATCTTTTTTAAAGAATCTCTATCAACTATTATATCTATATAAATATTTATTGTGTCATTATCTTCTGTTAAGTCACTTAAAATACATGCTACTGAATGCGGTACTTCATCTTCAGTTAGTTCTAATATTTTTTCTCTTACTATTTCACAAAGTCTAAATTCTAAACTACTTGAAGTTATTTCTTCAGCTGGAAAGTATTTTACATTATCTGTTAAGTATTTAGTTAATACTTCAAGTAATCTATCTATGTTATCATCTTCTAGTGCACTTACAGGTACTATTTCAGCAAAGTTATATAAGTCTTTTGTTTCATCTATTTTTTTTATTATTTCATCATTTGATAAATTATCTATTTTATTTAAAGCTAGTATTACAGGTTTATCTGCTAACTTTAGTTTATCTATTACGAACATATCACCTTTTCCAATATTTTCTTTTGCGTCCATTACTAATAAAATTGCATCTACGTCATCCGCACTATAGTATGCTTGATTATTTAGTTTATTTCCTAGTTTATGAACTGGCTTATGTATGCCTGGTGTATCTACAAAAACTATTTGTACATCATCTTTTGTATATACTCCTTGTATTAAATTTCTTGTAGTTTGCGGTTTATCACTAGTAATTGCTATTTTTTCTCCTACTATTCTATTTAATAATGTACTTTTTCCTACATTGGGTCTACCTAATATACTTATAAATCCACTTCTCATTTTAAATCTTCCTTACTAAATGTTGTATTCATTATTTCTTTAAATGTATATATTTTACTTTCTCCATTTATGTTCATTATATTAAATAATGTAGAGCTATCAAAAAACTCTAGTATAGATTGTTTACATATATGGCATGGCATACATAAATGATTAGCATCTGTCATCAAGTATAGAGAAGCAAATTCTCTTTCTCCATTTGATACAGCATTATTTATTGCATTTCTTTCTGCACATATGGTTCCTCCATAAGAGGCATTTTCTATATTTACTCCTTCATATAATTTTCCTTCTTTTGTTTCTACAATGCAAGCGAAGTGAACACCTGAATAAGGTGCATAGCTATTTTTTATTAATTCTGTTAATTTTTCCTTCATTATAATACCTATCTTTCTATTCCTAAACTATTTAGTATATCTTTTTGTAAGTCAAACATTTCTTTTTCATCTTCTTTTGTCATGTGATCATAGCCTAATAAATGTAATAACCCATGGACTATTAAAAAGCTTAACTCTCTTTCAAAAGAGTGATTATATTCTATTGCTTGACTATGAGCTTTTTCTAAACTTATATAGATTTCTCCTAAATTTGTTATTTCTAGTTTAGGGTTTGTTTTTTCATCTAAAAATGCAAAACTAATTACATCTGTTGGTGCATCTACGTTTCTATATGTTTTGTTAATTTTATGAATATATTCATTATCTACTAAAACTATACTAACTATAGATGGAGTGAGTTCTAGTTTTTTACTGGTAAAATCTATTAACTCTTCAAGTAATTTTGTATCTATTTTTTCATCCGTTAAGTTTGTTATTTCATAATTCATTTTTTCACCATTAAATATTTATTATTCCTAACATATATAGAAGCATTAATACTAACACTAATATTGATAAAAAGCTATAAAATCCATCTTTTTGAAAGAATCCAGGAAGTTTTTTTCTTATTGCATCTAAAGCTACGTATATTAAAAATCCTGATACTCCCCCGATTACGTTTAGTATTATATCATCGATATCAAAGCTTCTACCTATAAATTTTTGTACCACTTCAATAGTTAAGCTTACCAAAAATGTTATAAGAGATATATTTCTTATTTTGTTTACTTTTGTATAATATGTTGCAAAGAAGCCAAATGGCATGAAAAGTATTATATTGCCTACTACTTGTTGATAAAAGTTTTCACTACCTACAGGATACCTAAACATTTCTCTAAAAGGTATTAAGTTTGTTCCTGGCATGTAAACATCTCTACTTGTTACTAGTTCAAATAAAAGTAATATATAAGTTATAAATGCAAGTAAAAGTAGTTCCTCGTGTAATATGAGTTTTTTATTTGCATTTTTTAAATAAAATATTCTTAATATTATTACTATTACTAGAAATATGATCAATGTAGGCCAAGTGCCTTCTAGTAAATCAAATACAGCTGTTTTAACCATTTTTATTCTCCTTCAGGTTTAGGTTCTATTATGATTTCTTTTTCTTCTCCTATGTTTTCATAAACCTTATAAAATATCTCTAGTTCTATTTTACTACTATACTTATTAATTTTCAAAACTTTTTTGTCTATTATGTATTCTGTTTGGCTAAGTTTTGTATTTATACTTTTATCTGCGCGTTTTATTGCTTCTTCATATGCTTCGTCTTCAGTTAATGTATGTGTTACATATTTATAAAGTTCTTTTTTCTCTTTCATGACTCTGAAAAATAAATATGGCTTATCAACTAGTACAGTTGTTTCGTTCATAGAACTGTTAGTATCATATTTGCCCATAAGTGTTATTTTTTTACCAAATAGTTCTAAGTATATATGATTTATAGTTTCACCAGTAGTCTCATATTCTGTATGTTTATATGGAACTGTGGAAGTTACTGTGTACCATACTTCTCCATAAGCTTCCCCTTTAGATCTTACTGTATCAACTATTTCTTCATTTTGTATAATGTTTCCTGAAATAATTACTTCTCCCTTTTTTACTATTTCATTTAATTCTTTTACTTTACTTCCATTTTTTGTTATGACATATGTTAGTAAAGCATCCTTTTTAGCTACTATGTCAGTTCCTTTTTCTTCTAATTGCTCTTCATTTATTACTCTTTCTGTTAAATTAATTTTATAAGTAGTTCCTATTCTTTCTATTTCTATCCATTCTAAAGTAGTTTTGTTTTCTTCTAATATTTTTTCTTTAATTTTATTTAGTTCTTTGTTACTTTTTATAAATTTGTATTTTTCTATGTCATAGTCCTTTAAATATAAGGTTATGACTCTTTTTAATTCTGAATTGTTGGTTATTATTTCGATGTCAAATATAACATTAGATAATATTACTAAAATAATATAAGTTATTATAAAACATATTATTAAAATTGAATGCTTTTTTAGAAATGATAAAAATCCTTTAAATCCTAGGTATTTTGTAAGATAAACATTTTTTAATTCTCTTTTTAAGATTAAATAATCTTCTTTACTTAATTTTAAAGTAATTTCTTTTTCGGTACAAATAAGGTCTTTATAATATATTGATTTTTTTATTAATATTTTTAATACTTCGGCATAAGTGTGTTTTTTTATACTTATTAGTACTAAATTAGTTTTCATTTATATACACCTTTTTTATTATTCCTTTAAGTAATAATTCTTTTTTATCTAGTTCTATTAGTCTTAAACTGGTTCCATATATTTTTATTATTTTTGTATTTATTTTTATTATAGCTTCATCGTTTGTTATGTCTACTACACTTGTGTAATTTAAAATATGTAGACCGTTATTTATTATACTTATTCTATAATCTTCACGACTTAGAAAAGTACTTATATTATTTAACACATTTATCACCTAGTAATTTTATGCTTTAAATATTAATTTTATATAACTTTAAAAACTTTTGTGTCAAACTCGAAAAAATGTTTGTTTTTATTGTTGACAAACAAATGTATTTGTATTATGATTTTTATACTAAAGGAGGAGGAACATTTTATGTTATATGATATTTATTTAGATGAATTATTTTATTGGAGGGAGGAAGAAAAAGAGCTTTTCAACGTAGTTAATTATGACTTTTTTAAAGATCATTCTTTTATAGAATATTCTAAAAGAGAAAAACTTAATTTTAAGAATGGGAAAGTTACTGTTATGAGTAAAGAAAAAGATTTATGTGAGTTTATTAAAACTTCAAGAAATATTTTTTCTAGTAATTTGAAGTTGTATTTTGGAAAAATTAGTGATGAGCTTAATCAAAGGATTAAAGTTCGTTCTAGAATTAGTATTAAAAATTATAATTTATCTTTACAGATGCATGTTGTTAAACATATTTACAAAAGGCATGGTAATCCATTTAAAGAAATGGCTGTTGGTCAAATAGAAGTAAGAGATAATGATTTTAGTTTAATTCCTTATTTAGTTTCTAATTTTGATTCAGTGCGTTTATCGGGTGTTACAGGAAATAATAATAAAGTTATAGTGTTTAAAAAATTGATACAAAATCATTATTATTATTTAGTTACTTATGTTTCTCATAAAAGTCACAGTTTAGAAATCAAAACTATGTATAAACGAAAAAAGAACTCTGCCACTGTGTGATAATGCACTAATCTGTGCCCTACACATAACGTTCGAAACGCCTAGCGGTACGAGTTCTTATGGATTTAATTTTACTATATTTATTATGTTATGTCAATTTTTATTTATTATTTATTGCATCTATTGGATTTAATTTAGATATTTTTAATATAGATATACTTGAAGATACTAGAACTACTAATATAACTATGATTAATAGTGCAAGTATAGTTTTATCATTAAATATTAGTGGTTCTATATCAAAGAATAGTTCTTTAGAGATATAAATATTTCCAAATTTTATAAAATATATACAAAGTAATGAAGAAATTATGAATGATGTTAATCCAATTAACACACCTTCAGTATAGAATATTTTTAATGTGTCTATTTTTCTAGCGCCTAGGCTTCTTAGTATCCCTATTCTTTTCTTATTTGCATTGATACTTAAAATAATATAATTCATAAATAGTAATATTCCAAATATTAAAAATGCTAATGATAAATATGTCATTATAGGACTTAGTTTCTTTATAGTCTTTTTTATAGTTTTTATGCTATTAGAGTAAATAGTAGTACTTATGTATTTTTCTTTGCTTTCAGGAAATTCTTTAAATATATTTTCTAACTTTTCTTTTTCTTTTACATTTAATGTTAAATACATAGTTTCTATATTGTCTCTCATATATTTTTCCAAGTTAGATTTATTTATATAGTGAGAGGTTCCGTTTTCATATTCTATACCTTTAATTTTAAAAGTTTTCTTTATTGTTTCACCTTGATCATTTATTCTGTTATATGTATCAGTAATTTGGATAGTAATATTTGAACCTATTATACTATTCTCATTTATATAGCTTTGGAGAAAGTTCATATAAAATTTTCTATATGATGCTTCAAAGTCACTTAATGTTATGTTATCTTTGTAATCTTCTAGAGCTTTTTGTTTTGATTCAGAGAAATCATTATTTGTTATTTCATCTAAAGACATTACTCCTAAAATTATCTCGTCTTCTTGTAAATCACTATTTGTTATTTCTTTATAGGATGTGCCATCATATATATTTAATTTTTCATTTTCATTTAAGAATTCAATATAATTTGTTGTGTAACCATATAAGCGTTCTGTTTCATAAAAAGTTTTAGTTGCATAAATGTTAGTATCAAGTAGTGTATTTGATGGCATTTCTAAATTATTAAAGAATTCTTCATTCACTATAAATGTATATGTTAAAGTGTTAAATCTTTCTTCAAATTCTTTATAGAGTGCAGGGGGATTATCGTATACTTCTTCTACTCTCAAGGTTTTTAGAGATTCATATTTTTCTAAGTTCTCGTTTATTATTCCTGATATTTTTAATTTATTTGAGCCAAATAATATTTCTTCGTTTCCATTTATTAATTCTTCATAATTTTCTGGTTTATAGTTTACAAGTTCATTTTCACCTAAAGCATTTTGTTTAACTACTCCTACCCCACGATTGATTATATAATCTGCAAGTATTTTATGAATCAATATTTCATTTTTATTAGATGGGATTTTTCCTATAATACTTATATTATTTAATTCAGAGTTAGGAAAAGCAATAAATCTGTTTTCATACATGAAAAGGTTATAGTATGCATATTCGGGATTAGACGCATCACCTAGTTCTATTTTTTGATAGCCATTATTCTCATTAATTTTAATTACTTTTTTATATGGAACATTTAATTTCTTTTCTATTTCTTCTAAATGAGTGTTAGTAAATACTGATAAGCCTTTATTTACATTAGTTTCTTTTCCATTTATTGTTCTTTTTATGATTATGTTTGACTCATTATTTTTTACCATTGCATTAGCATGAGAGTTAGGAAGATCGTAATTGGTTAAACTATAAGAAAAAGTGAAAAAAGATAACGCAAATGTAACTAAAATAATAGTTATTATTAATCTTAATTTTTTTTGTTTTAGGTTTGCTAGTGCAATTCGGCATGAATTTATCGTAGACAATTTTGGGCTCATCATTTCTTTAGTCTCGTCAATGTTTTCAGTTTCTCTGTATGTTTCATCTTTTAATATTTTTCCATCTTTTAATTCTATTATTCTGTCAGCATAGTTAAGAGCAGAATCTACATCATGAGTTACTACAACAACTAGTTTTGTTTTGGAAATATTTTTTAATATTTTGAATATTTGTTCACTCGTGTTACTATCTAAATTTCCTGTTGGCTCATCAGCTAGAATTATGCGAGGATTTTTTATGAGTGCTCGAGCAATTCCTACTCGTTGTTTTTCTCCTCCAGATAATTCGTTTATACGTCTGTTCTCCATGTCTTTCATTTCAACCATTTCTAATGATTTAAGAATAGCATTTTTATCTTTTTTCATACGTTTTAAGTCTAAAGATAGTTCAATATTTTGGTATACATTAAATTCTTCTAAAAGATTAAATTCTTGAAATATAAAGCCTATATATGAATTTCTGTAAGCATCCATTTCTGAGGGTTTAAATTTATTAAATTCTTTATTATTTAAGATTATAGTCCCAGAATCTATGTTGTCTATGCCACCCATTATATTTAAAAGAGTGCTTTTTCCTGAGCCACTTTTTCCGACCAAAAAAATTAAACCAGTGCTATTTAATGTAAAGCTTATGTTGTTCAATGCTTTTATAGGTGTACCTTTCTTTTTTTGGTAATTTTTTGAAACATTTTTAAATTCGAACATAGGCCCTCCATATTTTCTTTTTTCTTAATTTTATTATAGTATAAAAATAGATTTTAGTCATTAAAAAAAGTGCCTTGTTAGGCACCTAGTTTACTATTTACTATTTCACTTACCATTTTGAAATCAGCTCTTCCCTTTAATCTAGTATTAGCTTCTTTCATAATTTTTCCCATATCTTTTTTACTTTCTGGTTTAACTATATCAAAAATAGCATTTATTTCTTTTTCTAGTTCTTCTTTAGTTAATTGTGTAGGTAAATATTCACTTATTATTTCAATTTCGCGGGCTAGAGCATCTGCAAGGTCATCTCTTCCAGCGCTTCTAAATTCTTCAATGCTTTCTCTATGAGTTTTAACTTGTTTACTAGCAACTTCAATTACTAAATCATCTGTAACAGTATCAAGTTTATTATTTATTTTATTTAAATCAATAGCACTTTTTAATAGTTTGATTGTACTTAAAGTTTCTTTATCTTGAGCACGCATTGACTCTTTCATTTTTTCTGTTATTTGTTCATATAAAGTCATAGGTTCTAAACCTCCTTAGTCTCTATGTTTTCTATTATTTCTTCTAGCGTTTTTAATAGCTTCTTTCTTTGCTTCTCTTCTAACTACTCCTGGTTTTGAGTATTCTTTTCTTTTTTTCATTTCAGAAGGGACACCACTACGTTGAACTTTAATTTTAAATCTTTTTAAAGCATTCTCTATGTTACCATTCTTTACTTCTACATGAGTCATTTTCTTCCCTCCCTTCGTTTCTAGTCAAATTATAGCACTTAATTAGTAGTTTTTCAAGAGAACTAAGAGGTTAATGACTTATTTAGCATATATTATTTTAGTATTTTGAGTGTTTTCTACTTATTCAAAAAATTTATTTATTGGTACATTTAAAACTTCACTTATTTTGTATAAGTTATAGAGACTTATACCTTGCTTTATATTTGTACTTTCCAAGCCTCCTATTAATGATACTGATACACCTATTTTTTTAGCTAGATCTTTTTGAGTTAGTGTTCCTACATTGGCATTATATAAAGTTCTGTATCTTTTGATGTTTTTACCTATTCTTGTATTTATTGCTTGTTCATTTATCATAGGTGCCTCCTAGTTTTCAGCAGTGCTACATGTAGTATCTAAAGTGTCTACTGTATATGGATTATCTGATGTTCCATTTCCACTTTTCCATAATACACATGATTTTAAAGATAAGACTGGACGCGCTCCATATATGGTATGACCAGCATAAGAAATAGACAAGTAGCCAGGAGCATCAGAACCGCGCACATGAAACACGTACGAGTAACTATAAGTATTACTACCACCCCAGTAAGACGGACTCATTGTCCACCAACCTGATGAACTTGTTACACTGCCTCCGGCGGCGTTGTAGTAATAATATGCTGGCGCATTTGTATTATACTTTCCGCCTGCAAATGAAACCTCATCTGCTGTCATTAATGCTACTGGATTTGTTAGTTTTCTATTTCCTATATTAGTGCTGCCTGTAAACTTATCTTCATTACTTGCTCCATTTGTTCCACTATAAAGACTACCATTCTCATTATTTCCACATTTATATGATGGAGTCTTAGGATTTACAAGTCTTTTATATGCGGCATAGTAGAATGTTGCTGATATACTATACCCTGTATTTGCTCGATCATTACAATAGATTGCTGTTCTACTTATATAGCCATTATAACTTGGTTTTATTGCATTATCGTACCATGTATCTATTACTCCCTTTATAGTTGAATCTGTTGTATTATTTCTATTATTTGCTAAACTTCCACTACTTCCATACATATATCCTACATATGTTGGATCATCATAATTAGAATTAAATGCACTTTTTCCTATATACCCTTCCTCTGTATTCTTATCTGGGCCTACATAAAGTAGTCTTACACTAGAGTCTTCATTTATTCTTATTATTCTCCAATATAATCCTGCAAATTTAACCCAGTTATCTAATGCATTACCTGAGAAATAATATACTATTTCTCCTTCTCCATCATTGTTTAAATCTTCTGTCCATTTTCCACTTGCTGTATATAATGTTTTGGCATTCTCTGCCACAAATACATCACTATTTAAATTGGGTCTAGCTACTGGTCTTGTTGGATGATCTGCTAAGATTTTATCTTTTAGCAAAACTGCTAATTTTGATGGTATTGTACATGTTTGACTGCTATTTATATTACTTACTATTACTGTTGTTCCATTTAATGTTATATTTGCTCCTTTATTACATGTCATATTAGCTGTGTCTAATATGTAGCCACTATTTGGTGATACTCCTGTAAATGTTAGACTTCCTCCTGCAGTATCTATGGTTTTAGTTGTACCTCCTGTACCGTTGTTTACTACTAGTGTTACCTTTATCTCTTCTTTTGGTACTACTGTACATGTGGTATTTGATTTTATATTACTTACATTTACGGTTCCATTGGTTATGCTTGCACTTGCATTGTTTGTACATGTTACACTTGCTCCTGTTAAGGTGTATCCGCTATTTACTGTTACTTGGAATGAGGTTGAACCTATTCTTCCTACTGTCTTGTTTGCTGGTGCTGTTATACTTATGTTGCTTCCTACTAAGGCTACTTCATATCCTGCCTTGAAGTCTACTGTACATGTTGTTGGTAACTTCTCTGTTGTTAATGTTACTGTA
>CANSAJ010000031.1 GCA_947644695.1 uncultured Bacillota bacterium
TCAGTATTAAATACAAAATCTCTCTTGTAACTGACTATATATATCATACAAGGGAAATATGAGAGATTACACTGACTTACTGCATTTAGTAATATTAAATAATCTTCAAAATACGAATGCGGAATTGATTGAAGAAAAAGTACCTCAAAGTGAAAGACTAGTTAGACTCAATAATTCTGCAAGAAGATAAATGAAAGTATTAAAAGACAATAAGAATATCAAAGAATTAGAATTATTACAAAAGCAAGTTAATGAAGAAAAGGAATCATTAATTAATTAAAATAGAAGAGTGTTAGTAGAGATATACTTCTTATTACTTTGAATTTATTGAGAATAATTAAGTAGTTGATTTGCAATTATTTAGAGTTTATTTTTTACTTGTGTATTTTTAACTGAGTGTTAAACAGTTAAAGAACATGAGAAGATTAGTTTTAATTTAGAAAGAAGATAAATATTTAGATAAAACTAAATATTTTTATGATTTAAAAGAATGCTTTGTAACAAAATTAGTTTGAACTTTAAAATAATCAAGTTTTTAGGAGAATAAATGCTAGAGGATTAGAATAAATTTTTTCTTGAGATATTACTTATAATTAGTTATTTGGTAAATGAATCTAGTTTAGGTTTAGAATAGAATATTTTTTTTAATGTGATAGAATAATAAAAAGGAGATGAAGTTATATGAAACTTTATTTATCATCTTATAGAGTGGGTAATGAAACTGAGGAATTAGTTAAATGGATTTCAGAGAAGGGCAATGATATTATAGTTATTCCAAATGCTGTTGATGTTTTCTCAGATGGAGAAAGAAAAACTTTGGGAATTAAAGATAAATGTAAGGATTTAGAAGAATTGGGATTTAAACCTAAAGTGTTAGATTTAAGGAGGTGTTAGTATTAAAATTATTTTAGGATCTAATAATCCTACAAAAAAAGAGTCTATTCAAATAGCTTTAGATAGTTTAAATATAACGGGCTTTAAGATTTATACTCTAGCAGTTGACTCTCATGTTGGTTCTAAGCCTATAGATGAAGAAACATTAATAGGAGCACATAATAGAAATCAAGAATTGTTTAAATATTGTATAGACAATGATATAAGTTTTGATTTACTGATAAGTATTGAAGGCGGTTATGAGCAAATTGGTGATTATTATTTTATCGTAACTTATGCTTCAATTGTAGATTTAAATGGTAATGAATATTTTGGAAAATCTTAAGGATTACAAATAACTAAGGCAATGTTTGAGTGGATAAAAGATGATAAATCTTTAAATCGAGTTATTGAAGAAATATTAAATACTCAAAATAATAAAAAAAGTAGTGGAATAAGTGGATATTTAACAAATGGTTATTATAAAAGAAGTTATTTTGATTCTACGGCTGTTATAAGTGCTATTCAATTTATGCTAAACAGTAGTCTTACATATGAAGAACTAGAAAAAAAAATTAACAATGAAAGATTAAATGAGTATTAACAATTAGATTAATACTTTTTTCTTTAATGTAAAGTAAGCGTGATTGTTAAATAGATAGAATAATGGTATTATATTATTATTGAGGAGTATAAGATGTTATGAATAAAGAAATACTATTACAAAATATAGATAAGATTCATACTACATCTATGGGTATAAATAGAATTAAAAAAAATCTTAAATTAGATAGTAATGATGTGGTTTTATATTGTAAAAGTAAAATTTTAGATAAAAATTGTAATATATATAAACTAGGTAAGAATTGGTATGCTGAAATTGATAATATTAAAATAACTGTTAATTCTTATAGTTATACTATTATTACAGCTCATATTATTTAATAAATTATGAAAGAGAGAAAAGTATGAAAGTGTTAATAGATTTTGTGATATTAATAATATTATATTTTTTAGTATTTTATAAAAAATGGAAGTTAAAAGGTAAAGATAAATTATTTATAAATACTATAATGTATATTTATTTGTCTTTTGTATTGTATTTTACTTTAATGCCTATCTTAACTTCTCTTTTGTTTGTGTTTAATCATCCATATGACCCTATGAATTTAGTGCCTTTTATTGATGTTTTGAATGGAAGAGGAGATTTTGTTAGACAAATAGGTTTAAATATTATTATGACAATACCTTTTGGTATATTATTACCTTTAGTGAATGAAAAATGTAATAATTTTATTAAAGTTATATTTTATACTTTTTTATTAAGCTTTAGTATTGAAATTATACAGCCTTTAATAAGTGGGACTAGGTCATCTGATATAACAGATATAATAACAAATGTTATAGGAGGATTTATAGGATATATTCTATACTTAATATTTAGACCTATAATATTTAAGATGTTAGATTTTATTAAGAATCTTAAATAATTTTTATAATAATTTAATAAAGTATTAATAGGTTTTGAATACTGTATAATTGTATATAAATTAGGTGAGAATGTTTTAAAATATATGGTGTTTCACAGTTTTAATGATATAATTGACATGGATTTATTTAATGTAAGTGTTAGATATATAGAGTTTAATATGAAAAACTTTTAAATAAATATGACTAAAGATGAATTTGAGGAGATTAGTAATGGAAAAAGGTAAGGTCGTAATAATATCAGGGAATAAAAGGGCTGGAAAGACGACAACAACAATTAAGTTGCATAAAGAGCATGGATTTAATTTTTATAATTTTGACAGTTTAACAGATTCTATAGAGGAAGTTCATAAAAATTTAGAAGGTGATCCTTATTATATAAAGTTATTGACTGAAATGACTGAATTTTCTTTAAAATTTGCTGAAGATTATGGAGTTAACACAGTTTTTGAGTATATAGATTTTACACCAGAATTAATGTCTAATTTTAAATATAAAGATAAAGTGGAGATTTATTATTTAGCAAATTTAGATGCGACAGAAGAAAATATAGCAGAGGATTTAAAAAAGTTTTCTAAAAGTTATGATTGGCCTAGTTATGCATCAGAAGAAGATTTACAAAGAAATTATAAATTTATTCTTAATTTTAATGAAGAATTAAAAAGAGAATGTGAAAAATATGGATTTCAATTAATTAATACGTCAAGAGGAGAAAATAGAGAGAAAGTAATAGATAATTTAGTAGAAAGAATTATTCAAAACAAAGCATAATAAAAGAAGTTAAAGTTTTTAACTTCTTTTCAAATTAAAACCTCTATCGTATTAGCTTGTTATTTTTAAATCTTCGCCAATTTGTTCTACGACAGGGGTCTCATAAAATTTTTCTACTGGTACTCCCAGTACCTTACTTATTTTATACAAATTATAAACGCTAATTCCTTGACTAGAATTTTCGCTTTCTAGAGAACCAATAAGTGGTGTAGATACACCAACTTTTTTAGCAAGTAGTGCTTGAGTCATTTTTTCTTTGCCAGTATTTTTTAAGTTATATACTTCTCGATAAAATTTAATATTCCTTCCTATAATTTGGTTTAACCTCTCCTGCTCATTTGCACATTTTTTCATATAAACCTCCAAGTTTAAATATTTACTACTGCAACAAACAAACAAATTATAATAAACATTTTATTATAATAAAAATTGTTAGTAAAAATAACTACGTATTTATACTAAATGAAAGTAGTGGTGCAGTTGTACTTCGTATATAAGATTAATTAATTTCCCTTACATTTAATTAATCCTAGCTTGTTTCACTCTTTCTATTGTATATTATATCATAGTTATCTTAAAAATCTATAATTTTAATATGACTAATTTTGCAAATATTATTATTTTATTTAAATTTAACTGTAAATATAGTTAGTTTAATTTGTTAAAATGTGAGAAAACTAAAAAATGTTACCTATATATTTATATTATTATTTAAGATTAATTGTTTGTAATGATTTTTTGTGTTACAATACATATATAATAAAAGGATGTGGTTTAGTGATACCTTTACTTTTTGCTTTAGGAATGATTGTTTTAATTGTCTGCTTGGTTGGTATTTTTATTTTAACTAAAAATGATGTGGTAACAATGCTTGTTTATAAAACTGGTATGTGTGAAAGTGATATTGATGAAAGACTTAAAAATAAAGAAGATCTTATTTTAAGATGTATTAATATTATAAATAGGCAAGTTAAATTAGATATTAAAATATTTGAAGAGGTTAAAAATATTAAAGTAAGTAAGCTTAATAATTATGATAAAGATAAATTATTAAGCGATGCATTTAAAGAAATAGAAAAAATATATTTAGATAATTCAGATTTAAAAAAGGTAAAAAGTTTTGATGGTATTATAAAAGATATAGAAAAAATAGAGATAGAATTAATATCTCTAAGAACATTGTATAATAAATGGGCTTGTGAATTTAATAATTTATGTGTTAGATTTCCTTATAAAATGGTTTGTAAAATACGAAAGTTTAAGATTAAAAGCTTATATGAAGGAAAAGAGCTAAAAAGTGATATTGAAAAAGAGTTTAATTTTATGAATTAACTCTTTTTAAGTTGAAATCAATTGGTTTCTGTCCTGTTTTAATTAAAAAGTCATTTGTTTTAGAAAATGGTCTACTACCAAAGAATCCATTATTAGCTGAAAAAGGTGATGGATGTGTACTTTCAATAATTAAATGCTTTGGATTAGTGATGTATATTTTTTTACTTCTTGCAAAACTTCCCCATAATATGAAAACTATGGGTGTTTCTTTTTCGTTTAATAGCTTTATTACGTGATCTGTAAATAGATGCCATCCTAAGTCTTTGTGTGAAGCTGCTTTGTCTTTTTCTACGGTTAATACACTATTTAGAAGAAGCACTCCTTCTTCAGCCCAATGAGTTAGGTTTCCACTTTCTGGTTCATCAATATTTAAGTCATCTTTTAATTCTTTAAAAATGTTTTTTAGAGATGGAGGTTTTCTTATTCCATCTTGAACTGAAAATGAGAGACCATGAGCTTCTCCTGTTCCATGATAAGGATCTTGTCCTAATATTACAACTTTCACCTTTTCGTATGGAGTTAATTTAAGAGCATTAAATATATTTTTAAACTCTGGAAAGCAAGTGTTTTCTTTATATTTTAATTTAACAACGTTTAAGAAATTGTTAAATCCTTGACTTTTCCATATAGTATTTAATAAATTATCCCAATCATTACCTATTACTTCCATTTTTTACTCCTTATTATTTTATATAATTATATTTCCTTAATTAGATTTTATATTATTTAATGTTTTTTTACAATATTATAATTTATATTTTAATTTATTAACAATATAAGAATTTAAAATTATAAGTATTAACATCATTAAATCTATGTAATACCAAAGGCTAGAAGTATTAACAAATATTCCTAATGTTATACACATAATAAATATTATTTTGAAAATATTAACAATTATTTTTCGTTTAAATATGTAAGATAAATTACTTACGCCAATATATAGGCCTGATATTATTGTGGTAGTAGCAAGTAAAGATATTAGTATTCCTAGAAAGTAACTACCGAAGGTATTAAAGTGATAATTAAATACATTTATAAGTAGTTCATTATAAGTAATGTTTGGAATATCGTTATAATATGTATAAATTAATACTAGGAAGGCTATTAAAGTAGATATTATGAAAGTTATAAAATAAGTTCCTAAAGTTAATGTATTCGCGGTTACTTCTGGACTTTTATTATTTATTCCACTAGACATAGATGTTGTTCCTATTAAAAGTTCATTTAAAAATATACTTCTTTTTATTCCTAATATTAAACCTATTAACATACTTTTAGGATTAAATGCATTTTTTAGTATCATTTTAAATAGATAAGGGATTATATCTGTATTTTTAATTATTATATATAGAGATATTGCTATAAAGAATATACACATTACTGGGACTATTTTATTAAGTATTTTAGAAACTTGATTTGTTTCGTTAGTTACTAATAAAAGTAAGAGTCCAATAAGTATGCATGCAAAAACTAATTTATTAACTTTAAGTATTTCAGTTATGGTGTTACTTTGAATCATTAGAAAGAATAGAGAATAAGTAGATACAAATAGAATGAGTGTTATGAATGCTAGTATTTTTTTATTAAGTCCAAATTTAGTGTAATAATATATTCCACTAATATAAGTGTCATTGATTTTTTGTTTATATTTACTTCCTAAAAAGCTTTCAGCATATATTATGGATGAAGTTAGAATGGTGAATAAGTAAATCCAAAATAAAGATCCAGGTCCACCTAAGTGAATTGACATAGTTGTTCCTATGATGGTGCCAACACCCATTTTTGTTCCTAAAGAAAGATATAAACTGTCATAGTTTAGATTCTTAAAGAATTTATTTATTTTATAATTTTTATAGTGGATAAGTTTATTAATACTTAATCCTAAATAAATAAGAAATATTATTAGAAAAAACCATAATAAATTTAACATATTAAATTATATGAAGATACTTATTGAATATGTTGTAAAATTAATAATATTTGTGTTAGGGTACTAATATGGAGTTTTAATTTACGGAATTTTTAAAAAGAAGAGAAAAGTTAAAGGAGGCTTTAGATGTAGCTCAAAATGATTTGAATGACTATATTGCCGTTTTGGAAAAATATCCATCTTTTCCTAGAGATAAAATGTTAAATATTTTAGTTGAAATTTTGACAATTTTAGAAGGTGTTCAATTTAGATACTATTCGAGTAGGCATTATATTTATCAGTCTATGGTTTATGATGATAAAGAAGCTGTATTTAAATTCCCTATTGAAATTTTAAAAAGTTTTGGAAGGATAATAAAGTTAAGTGAAAGTTATTTTTGCTTTGATTCAATTAGATTTTATAGCATATCTGTAGATGGGAATATTGTAGCTGAGCCAAGTTTTCCTGATTATGAATATTTAACAGGATTTATTAATAGAGTAGTATCTTATAGATTTGATAATAGTGTAGAAGTAATATCTGATGATGAATTAGAAAGATTAAAAAATGAATTTTTATTAGAAAAATTAGGAGAAAAAAAGATATTTTAATTAATTTAATGGATGGAGTTAGTAAGAAATTTACTTCTTCAGAAGATTCAGTTGATTAGTTTTAAGAATATGTGTTTTATAAATTAAGGTGTTTTTGTAGACATTATTTTATAAGATATGCTATAATGTTTATGTTTTTGAAATGCGTTGAAGATAATGAGTAGAATAATATTATAAAGTAGAGAGTTCTTGTTTGGTGAAAAAGAGCATATAATTTATTTGAATATGGTTATTGGAGCAGAAGTATACGTATGATGTGCGTTAAACATAAAGAAGCGTGAATTACACGAATTAAGGTGGTACCGCTGGGAGTTTTCCTAGTCCTTTAATTCGTGTTTTTATTTGAGGAGGAGATTTAAATGGAAAAATTTTATATTACAACGGCAATAACTTATACAAGTAGTAAGCCTCATATTGGAAATTTGTATGAAATGATTTTATGTGATGCTATTGCCAGACATAAGAGATTACATGGATATGATGTTCTTTTTCAGACTGGAACAGATGAACATGGTGAAAAAATCGAGCAAAAAGCCAGTAATGCATCTATGAGTCCACAACAATATGTTGATAACATAGCTTTAGTTATTAAGGATTTATGTGATTTAATGAATATTTCTTATGATAAGTTTGTAAGGACTACTAATAAAAATCATGAAGAAGTTGTTAGTAAAATATTTAAGAAATTATATGATCAAGGTGATATTTATCTTGGCGAATATAAGGGTTTATATTGTGTACCATGTGAATCATTTTTTACTGAAACTCAGTTGGTTGATGGAAAATGTCCTGATTGTGGGGGAGAAGTTAAAGAAACTTGTGAAGAAGCATACTTTTTTAAGTTGAGTAATTATAGTGAAAGATTAGTTAAGTATTTTGAAGAAAATCCTAATTTTGTGGTTCCTTTATCAAGAAAGAATGAGATGTTTAATAATTTTATAAAGCCAGGTTTGCAAGATTTATGTGTTTCAAGAACTTCTTTTAAATGGGGAGTTCCAGTTAGCTTTGATGATAAACATGTCATATATGTATGGATAGATGCATTAGCGAATTATATAACTAATATTGGTTATAATGTTGATAGTGTAACACCTGAGTTTGAAAAATATTGGCCTGCTGATTTACAAGTTGTGGGGAAGGATATTATAAGATTTCATATTATTTATTGGCCTATAATTTTAATGGCTTTAGGGTTACCTCTTCCTAAAAAAATATATGGTCATCCTTGGTTACTTTTTCAAAATGATAAGATGAGTAAAAGTAAAGGTAATATTATGTATCCTGATGATTTGGTTAAGTTATTTGGAGTGGATGCTGTTAGATATTATTGTTTAAGTGAAATTGGATTTGCTAATGATGGAAATATTACTTATGAATTAATTATAGATAAATATAATTCAGATTTGGCTAATACACTTGGTAATTTAGTAAATAGAACTATTTCTATGGCTAATAAATATTTTGATGGTCCAGTAAGTTATAAAGAAATATTAGATGAGTATAGTAAGGATTTAATAAATAAAGTTAATTCTTTAGATAGTTTAGTTTCTAAAAAGATGGATGAGCTTTATGTGAGTGAAGCATTGGATGAAATATTTAATGTACTTAGAAGAAGTAATAAATATATAGATGAAACTACACCTTGGATTTTAGCAAAAGATGAAGCGCAAAGAGAAAAATTAGAGGGTGTTATATATAATTTATTAGAATCTATTAGAGTGTGTGCTTTAGAGTTAAGTTCATTTATACCAGAAACTAGTGAAAAGATATTGAAACAACTGAATACTAATAATAGAGAAAGTAAATTTACTGAAGGCGTATATGAAGGTATGGTTGGAGAGCCTTTATTTGTAAGAATAGATAAAGAAGAAAAGTTAAAAGAGATAGGTGCGTAAAAAATAGTGTCAAATCGGCACTATTTTTGTCGAAATACTGGAAATGAAAAATTGTAGGTGATAGACTGTAATAGTGATTGTTATGAAAATATGTGATTTTAGCAGTACGAAGTTTAAAGACGCAGTAAAAATGTGTGCAGCAGCAAGTTTTGTGCTAGCATATTTCATCTATATGGGAATAACTCATTTATATGATGTTATTTTCGCAGTATCATTTATTGTATTAATTTTTAAGTACTTTTCAGTGGAGTAATGGAGAGTGGTTATATGTATGTTGATACTCATTGTCATATTAAAAGTGATAACATAAGTGAGTATGTTAAGAATGCAAGCGATGCTTGCGTTCAAATTCTTATTAATGCTAGTGAAGATTTGAATACTAGTATTGATAATGTAAATTTATCTAAGAATTATTCTAATGTTTATGTTGCTGTGGGTGTTCATCCTCTTAACGTAGAGTATTTTGATTTTGAGTCTATAGATAAGTTTAAAGAGTTAATTAAAAATTCAAAAGTTAAAGCTATAGGTGAGATAGGACTTGATTATTATTATTCTAAAGATAATAAAGAGTTACAAATTAAAGTTTTTCGTGAGTTTTTAAGTTTGGCGCAAGACAATAATCTTCCTGTTGTAATTCATTCTAGAGAAGCAACTCAGGATACGTTAAATATTCTTAAAGAATACAAAGTATGTGGTGTAATTCATTGTTTTAGTGGTAGTTTAGAAACAGCAAAAGAATATATTAATATGGGTTTTTCTTTAGGTGTTGGTGGAGTTTTAACATTTAAAAATTCTAGGTTATATGAAGTGATAAGAGAAGTTCCTCTTTCATATATTGTATTAGAGACTGATGCTCCATTTTTGACTCCAGAGCCTTATAGAAAATATAAAAATGAGAGTAAATATATTCCTGTAATTTCAGAAAGTTTAGCTAAATATATTGGAATAGATGAGTCTTTAGTTAGAGATAAAACAACAGAGAATGCAAAGCGAATTTTTGACATTTAACTTTATATTTGATATAATTAGGTTACTAGGAGAGTGTAACAAGTGAAAAGATACAAACCGAAAAAGTGGTTTATTTATACTAGATTATTTGTTGTTTTCATGGTTATTTTTACTTTAGGTCGTACTACAAATGTAGTTTATGATGTTATTACAGTAGAAAATAAAAATGAAGAGAAAGCATTAGATCTAGCAGTTATTGAGGATAATAAGGAAGACATATATTATGAGGAGAATCCAGTACTTGCTAAGTATTTGAGTTTGCCTGAGAAAGGTTTTAATGTAACAAATACTAATATGAAGTATGAAATTTCTTCAGAAGATTATAATTTATTGGTTGCTGTGGTGTCTAGCGAAAGTAATAAACAAAGGGATGATATATTAGCTGTTACTAGTGTTATATTGAATAGATGTGATGCTAGTGGTAAGAGTCCTGTTGAAGTTATTACTGCTAGAGGTCAATTTTCAGGATATTTAGATGGTTATTATGCTAGATATTTAAATGGTGATGGAAGTTTGACAGCTAATACATATTTAGTTCAGGAAGTAGTTACCGATGCTTTAAATGGAATTAGAAATAATTCATACTATAGTTTTAGATCATGGGGTACTTATTCATATAGCGATAATTATATAACTGAGTATGGTAATAGGTTTAATTAATGAAAGACTTTAATTTTAAAAAAAGTTTGGGACAGAATTTTTTAATAGATGATAATATTAAGAAAAAAATAGTAGAAAGTGCTAATATTGAAGAAGATTCTTTGATAATTGAAGTGGGCCCTGGAAATGGGGCTCTTACTAAAATGTTAGTTAATTTTAATGTTCCTGTAATTGCTTTTGAGATTGATGAGAGATTAAAAGAAGAACTTTTAAATATAAATGCTAGTAATTTAGAAGTTGTTTTTTGTAATTTTTTAGATGTAGATTTGAGAATGTTTTTGTCTAAATATAAATATAAAAAGATACATTTAATTGCAAATCTTCCTTACTATATAACAACTCCAATTATTAATAAGGTTATGAAAGAAACTGAAGTTAATGAAATGATAATTATGGTTCAAAAAGAAGTAGGTGATAGATTTAAAGCTTTACCTAATTCTAAAGATTATAATAGTCTTTCGGTATTTTTACAGTATTATTTTGATATTAGCAAAGTTACTTTAGTAAGTAGAAATTCTTTTGTACCTAAACCTAATGTTGATAGTATAGTTGTTAAGTTTGTTAGAAAAGAAGAATTATTAGATGTAAAAAATCTGGATATGTTTTTTAAATTTGTTAAAGATTCTTTTAAGCAGAAAAGAAAAAATTTAAGAAATAATCTTAGAAATTATGATTTAGATAAGATAGATGTTTTATTAAAAAATATTGGAAAAGACTTAACTTACAGAGCAGAGCAGCTTACTTTAGAAGATTTTGTGTATATAGTTAATAATTTATTGTAGATAAGAGGAAAATATGAAAAAGAATAAATGGGTATTAATTATTTTAATAGTAGTTGTAGCTGTTATTTTTGTTTTTGGTAAAGAATTTAATGTGCCAGAAAATACTAAATTAAATGACAAAAAAGTAGAAAGTAAAGATAAAATAGAAGAGTTAATCGCAAATATGACTTTAGAAGAAAAAATAGCTCAGATGTTTGTAGTATATATTAATAAGAATGTTGTTGATAGAGATCTTAAAGCATTTTTAGAAAAAAATAAACCAAGTGGTATAATTTTAATGCAAGAAAATTTTTCTACTTATGATAATACAAAAAAGTTTGTTCAAGATATAAAAAATTTATCTGAAATTCCGCCTATTATATCTGTTGATCAAGAAGGTGGAAGAGTGCAAAGGCTTAAGTTTTTATCAGATGTAAATGTTACAGATGTTCCAGATATGTTAACTTTAGGTGAAACTAATGATATGAAACTTGCCTATCAAACTGGTAAAGTTATAGCTGAAGAGCTTAGAAGTATCGGTGTTAATGTAGTTTATGCTCCTGTGGTTGATGTGTTTTCTAATAAAGAAAATAAAGTTATTGGTAATCGAAGTTTTGGAAGTGATGCAAATCAAGTGTCTAGAATGGCTTTAAGTTTAGCTAATGGTATAGAAGATAATGGAGTTATAGCTACTTATAAACATTTTCCTGGACATGGAGATACAAGTATTGATTCTCATGATAATTTACCAGTTATTAGTAAATCTTATAAAGAATTAGAAAGTTTAGAGCTAATTCCCTTTGTTCAGGCTGTTAATAATGATGCAAAATTAATTATGGTAGGTCATATAGCTTTTCCTAATTTAACTAATGATAATACACCAGCTAGTTTATCTAAAATTTTAATTACAGATATTTTAAAAAATAAACTTAATTATAATGGTTTAGTTATCACAGATGCTCTTAATATGGATGCACTTACTAAAAATTATTCTAGTGAAGATATAATTATAAAAGCTATTGAAGCAGGAGTTGATTTACTTTTAATGCCTGATGATTTGGAGAAAAGTATAAAAGTAGTGAAAAATAAGATAAGTGAAGAAAGAATAGATGAATCTGTTAAGAAAATTTTGTCTTTTAAATATAAATATATAGATAATGATAATTTTTTAGATAGGTCTTATTTAGGAAGTGAAGAGCATCAGAAAATAATAGAGAGTATAAATAATTAATAGAGGTTAAAAAAACTTTTCTTAAAATTAAGAGAAGTTTTTTTGTATATATAATTTTAATTTTACATATATTTAAATGGGGGTATTATGATAAAGATTGGGGACTATGTAACTAGAAAAAGTTATGATAACGATATTATTTTTGAAGTGATAGAAATTGAAGGAAAAGAATGTATGCTTAAAGGTGTAGATATAAGACTTATGGCGGATGCACCTATTAATGATTTAGTTCTCTGCGATAGAGGTAGTGTCAGAGATGATTTTTTTCCCTTGTTAGATTGTGCTTCTAATCTTGATAGGAATGAATTTTTTTATTTGCCTGGTAAGATATTGCATGTAGATGGAGATAAATCTTATTTGAGTAGATGTATGGATTTTTATAAAAAAGCAAATGTTTTAGCTTATGGTAAAAGTATTAAAGAGAGTGAAATGTATAAAGAAATTCCCAAATACTTAAAGCAATATAATCCTGATATTTTAATTATTACAGGACATGATGCTTATTTTAAGAAAAGAGATAAAGAAAATAATAATAGTTTGTATAAGAATAGTGAGAATTTTTGTAAAGCTGTTATTGAAGCAAGAAAGTATGAAAAAAGTAGTGATAAATTAATAATAATTGCAGGTGCATGTCAAAGTAATTATGAAGAGCTTATCAAATGTGGGGCTACATTTGCTTCAAGTCCTAAAAAAATTAATATTCATGCTTTGGATCCTGCGATTATAGCTACAACATTAAGTCTTTTAGATAGATCAGAGGAAGTTGATTTGATTTCTCTTTTATCTAAGACTAAATACGGTAAAGATGGAATGGGAGGACTTAAAAGTAAAGGTACTATGTATGTAGGATATCCAAGAAATGAGGTTTAAATATATGATAAAGACTAAAGAACAAATTGAAGAATTATTAGGTAAAAAAGTTAGTATAAAAATCAATGTTGGAAGAAATAAATATGAAAATTATGAAGGTGTATTATTAGCTGTTTATCCTTATTTATTTACTGTGAAAGTAAATAATTTAGTTAAAAGTTTTACTTATGTAGATTTAGTTACACATGATGTACAGTTAAAATTAAAAAATGATTGATTTATAAAATAAATGGCTTTATAATTAGATTGTAGAGTTACAAGGAGGAAGAAAAGATGAAGATAACTAACGTAAGTATACGTAAAGTAGAGAAAGAAGACTCTCGTATGAAAGGTATTGCATCTGTATTATTAGATGACGAATTTGCAGTACATGATATCAGAATTATAGAAGGGACTAAAGGTTTATTCATAGCAATGCCTAGTAGAAAAACTAGTACTGGTGGATATAGAGATATAGCTCATCCTATTAGTCAAGAAATTCGTAGCATGTTTGAAAAAGCAATTTTAGATGCTTATGAAAATGCTGAAGATGAAGTAAGTACTGAAGAATAAGTTCTTGAACGAGCTTATTTTTTTATGTAATTTTTTTTATATATGTGCATATTATTAATCAGGTGATGATATGGACAAGTCTAAGGAGTTTGAAAATAATTTTAATCATGCAGTTCAAATTAGTGAGAGAAAAACAGTACTTATAACAGGAGTAAAAAAATTAGAAAATTTTGATAGTAAAGAATTTTTTCTTGAAAGTATCATGGGTTTTATTCTTATTAAGGGTGAAGAATTGGAACTTTTAAAACTTGATACTTTTCAGGGAACATTATCTATTAAAGGAAAAGTTAATAGCTTAAATTATTTAGAAGCTGGAGGTAAGAAGGCTAATAAAGAAAGTATGCTTTCTAAGTTATTTAAATAATGAATTTAAGTACACAGATTTTAAGTTTATTATTTTCTTTTGGTTATGGAATAATAGTTAGTTATTTATTTAATTTAAATTATAATTTTATTTATAAAACTTCTTTACTTTATAAAATAGTTATTAACATTCTTTTTAGTATAAATTTAGGACTTATTTATTTTCTTTTAATAAAAGTTATTAACTATGGAGTTGTTCACATTTATTTTGTATTAATGTTTTTATTAGGTTTTAGTTTGTTTGTTGGTAAATATAAATTCTTGAGAAATTTAATTCAAGTAAAAGAAAGTGTTCTTATAGTTAAGAAAAAGAAAAAAAAGAAACTAGAAAAAAATAATTGATTCAGTTTCTATTTTTTTGTTTCTATCCATGGATAGTGTTTTATTTCATTTGTTAATCCTAAGATGTAATCTATGCTAGTTTTATAAAATTCAGCTAATGTTATTAATTTGTCATCTGTAAGTCTATTTTCTCCGGTTTCTAGTCTAGAATATTGTTGTTGGCTGATTCCTAAAAGATCTGCAATATATTTTCCTGATAAGTCTTTATCTTCTCTTAAATCTTTTAATCTTAACATAAGCTCACCTCATGAGTATAATTTTCTCATACTCGTATAACGAGTATTGACGACAACACGTTTAACGTGTATAATTTTTATAGATAACACGCTAGACGAGTAAAATGATGGTGTTATAAAAGAGGTAGAAGTAATGAATAAGAAGTTTGTAGTATATGGAATAGTAATG
>CANSAJ010000032.1 GCA_947644695.1 uncultured Bacillota bacterium
AAACAAGACAGTAGGAAGAATAGGTTCAACATCATTCCAAGTATCAGCAAACAGCAGCTACACCTTAACAGGAGCAACAGTCACATGTACAAACAATGCAGTAGCAACCATAACCAATGGAACAGTAAATGTAAGCAACATAAAATCAAATACAACATGTACTATAGTACCAGCAAGACAAACATACAAGGTAACAGCAAGTATAACAGGAGGGACTGTAGACTCATCACCAAAGACAGTAAATCATGGAGGGACAGTAACATTCACAATAACACCAAGCGAGGGCTACGCATTAGAAGGAGCTGTGTTAAGTGGAACTGGATGTACATTAAGTGGAAGTACATTATCAGCAAGTAATGTAACATCAAATAGAACTTGTACAGTAGTATTAAAAGAAATACCAAAATTATTAAAAGATCAAATATTGGCGGATCATCCAACAAGACCAGGAGCTAGGCCTAATTTAAATAGTGATGTGTTTACTGATGAGAATACAGGTACATTATATACAGCGAGTGGAAATCAGACAGAAAATGGAAATACAGTATATTATTTCTCAGGAAATGCACAGGATAACTGGGTATATTTTGCAGGACTATATTGGAGAATAATTCGTATAAATGAAGACGGAAGTGTAAGATTACTTTATGTAGGACCAGATAAGAATACAGAAAAAGGATATATAAACGAGACAACAAGTGCATATAATACAACATATAATAATCCAATGTATGTAGGATATATGTATGGAAGTAGTGGAAGTTTAGCAAGTAATAGAAATAACACGACTAACTCAACAATAAAAGGAGTAGTAGATACATGGTATAATAGCAAGATAAAGACTAGTTATGGTAACTATGTAAGTAAAACTGCAATCTATTGTAATGACAGGGCAAATGAAGGCTATAGTATGTCAACAACATTCTATTTTGCGGCAAGATATAGATTAGAGTCAAATACTGCACCATCATATAAATGTGGAAACAATAAAAATGGAAGCTTATATACTGGAACAAATGGAGCAGATATAGCAGATAAATTTACAGCAAGTACAAGTACAGGAAATGGAAAGCTAACAAATCCAGTAGCTTTGATGACAGCAGATGAGGTAGCATTTGCAGGAGGCAAACCTCAAAAATATGCCAAAGCATATTATTATTACAACGCTGCTGGAGGTAGTGTAACAGGTCTAGAAGAGTGGTGGACGATGACTCCATATGATTGGTATTATAGTGGTAGTACTAAGATAACGAGTGTATTTCCCGTGCATGGTTCTGAATATCCAGGAGTCTTGGGTCCAGCACTATTCAATAATGTGATTAATGGAATTCGTCCAGTGTTATCATTAAAGTCATGTGTTCTATGGAAAAGTGGAGACGGAACTAGTGATAATCCATATACAGTAGATACATTGGATTCAGCATGTAGCGCAGCTGAAAACTAGGAGGCAGCTATGATAAATGAACAAGTGATAAATACAAGAATAGGAAAAAATATCAAAAGATATAGAACTTTATATAATGCCAATGTAGGAACACTAACTCAAAAAGATCTAGCTAAAAAAATAGGCGTATCAGTATCATTAATAGGCGGATTAGAAAGCACAAATATAAAGCAGGGAATAAGTCTCTATAACTTATACAAAATAAGTGAAGTTCTAAATGTCCCAATAAATAAATTTTTTGAATAAAGTAGTAAATATTGTACTACTTTTTTTGATGAGAAAATAAAAAAGTTTATGAATTTAAACATTATTGTTTTTCATAAACTCCCTTAAAAGCTTAACTAAAGCTCTTTTTTCTATTCTAGAAACATAACTTCTACTAATTCCAAGCTCTTTTGCAATCTCCCTTTGAGTCTCTTCTTTTTGATTAAGTAGACCATATCTTCTAATAATAATATCTTTTTCTCTTTTATTTAAAACAGTAATATATTTCTTCAAAAGATTAATATTATCTTTAAGTAAAATAACGTCATTAGAATCTACATACTCTTCTTTTAAAACATCTGCTAAAGTTATTTCATTACCATCTTTATCATGTCCTATTGAATCATTTAAACTCACATTATTCTGAGTTTTTCTATTTTGTCTAATATACATTAAAATCTCATTTTCAATACACCTAGCTGCATAAGTAATAAGCTTAACAGGTTTAGTGGGATTATAAGTATCTATTCCCTTAATTAATCCAATTGTACCTATACTAATTAAATCATCAGTATTCTCATTAAATGAATCAAATTTCTTAACTATATGAGCAACTAATCTTAAGTTATGTTCGATTAAAACACCTCTTGCTTCTTTATCCCCATTACAAGCTAAAAAGATATATCTTTCTTCTTCTTCCGCATTAAGTGGAGGTGGAAAAACATTAATACTGTAACTAGTTGTAAAAAAAGCAAACTTTTTAAAAAACTCTAAAATTTTCTTTATCATACTAAAGTTTATTAATAAAAAACAAAATTATAACTAAATAAAAGCAAAACCATCATTTGAGCAGTATACATAAATGAGGAGTAAATATGAAAGAGATAATAGTTAACGGATATGCTTTAGATGCTGAACAATTAAAACCTGCTACTGAAAACGAAAAATATTCACTTATAATCGCAGGTGCAGGCTCAGGAAAAACATTAACATTAATTGGAAAAATTAAGTATTTAATAGAAAATAAAATATATAAACCTGAAGAAATTTGTTGTATATCATTTACAAATGAAGCTACTGATAGCTTAAAGAATAATATAATAAAAAACTGTAATACCGAAGTACCAACTTACACATTTCATAAATTAGCACTAAAAATATTAGAAATAGTTTCATATAATTTTAAAATATCATCATCTAATCTTTTGGATGAGATAATAGATGAATTCTTTTTATCCAAATGTTTTGGAAACATAAATCTTCAAAATATAATTTATAAAAAATTTAGTAAATTTTCATTCAAAAATGAAAAAACATGGAACAAAATACTTTTAAAGAAAGACTTAATAACTTATAAAAAAACTATAAAAACTTTTATAAATTTAATGCAAAGTAACGGATATGACAAATCTTCTTTTAATAAATTCTTTAATAATAAAAAACTAAAAAATACTCTTATAGTTATTTACTGTATATACATTATTTATTCAACAGAAAAAGAGAGTAGTAATATAATCGATTTTGATGATATGATAATACTAAGCACTAAAATTATGAAAGAGCAAAATGTTAATTTACCATTTAAATTAATTATAATAGATGAATTTCAAGACACATCATTAGCTAGATTTAATCTTATAAGAGAAATAATAAAAAAGAATAATGCTTCACTCTGTGTGGTAGGTGACGACTTTCAATCTATATATCATTTTTCTGGATGCGACTTAGATCTATTCTTAAATTTCAAAAAATATTATAAAGATGCTAAAATATATAAACTAGAACAAACTTATAGAAATAGTCAAGAACTTATTGATATAGGAGGACATTTCATAACAAAGAATCCTTATCAAGTAAAAAAGAAACTAGTAAGTCCTAAACACTTATCTAATCCAATAAAAATTATCTATTTTAATGATATAAATAAAGTTTTAATAAAGATATTAAATGATGTAGCAGATAATAAAGAAATATTAATAATAAGCAGAAATAATTTTGATTTAAAAAAATATACAAAAAGCTTAAACATAACATATTTAGAAAATAATTATATTAGTATAAAAGAATTTAAAGATAAGAAAATAAGATTCATGTCCATACACAAATCTAAAGGTTTAGAAAGTGATGTAGTAATATTACTAAATGCAATAGATGATACTTTAGGTTTTCCATGTAAGCTTAAAGATGAGAAAATAATAAGTTTAGTAAAAAACTCACTCACATATCCATATGAGGAAGAAAGACGGCTATTTTATGTCGCACTAACTAGAACAAAAAGTTATATTTATATTCTCACCTTTAGAAACAATGAGTCTATATTTATAAGTGAAATAAAAAGAGGAAAAAACGTTACTAAATTACATTTTTAACATACACTAATTTTTATATTATAAAGACTAATATTATTATCTACAGAAAGTTTACACTTAATAGATAATGTGATAAAATAACAGTAGGTGAAAACATGTTTATAGATGAAGTAATATTAAAAGTTAATGGTGGAAAAGGTGGCGATGGTTGTTCGTCTTTTCGTCATGAGAAATTTGTAGAAATGGGAGGCCCAGATGGAGGAAATGGAGGCCACGGCGGAAACATAATATTTGAAGCAGACGAAGGTTTAAAAACACTCATAGATTTAAGATACAAAAAATTAATAAAAGGAAACAAAGGAACAAATGGAAGTGGAGCATTAAAAACAGGCGCGAAAGGTGAAGATATAGTCATTAAAGTTCCAGTTGGAACAACAGTTACGGACACAGATACAAATCTAATAATATGTGACTTAACAAAAGATAAAGAAAGATGTGTAGTCGCAAATGGAGGAAAAGGCGGAAAAGGAAACGCAGCTTTTAAGACTAATAAAAATAAAGCCCCAACTACAAGTGAATATGGTTCTCTTGGTGAAGAAAAAACTTTAAAATGCGAACTTAAACTTTTAGCAGATGTAGGATTAGTTGGATTTCCCAGCGCGGGAAAAAGTAGTATAATAAGCGTAATAAGTGCATCTAAACCTAAAATCGCAGATTATCCATTCACAACTTTAACTCCAAACTTAGGAGTTGTAACTGTAGGAAAAGAATCTTATGTAGTAGCAGACCTTCCAGGAATCATAGAAGGAGCAAGCAAGGGAGTAGGACTTGGAGATAAATTCTTGCGTCACGCCCTGAGAACTAAAATAATATGCTATTGTTTAGACATGAGCGGATTAGAAGGAAGAAACCCAATAGATGATTACGACATACTAAAAAAAGAAGTAAAAGCTTATAGCGAAAAACTTGCACAAAAAGCTAACTTAGTTGTAGCAAATAAAATGGATTTGCCTACATCTAAAGAAAACTTAGAAGCTTTTAAAGCTCATTTCAAAGATATTGATATAATCGAAACAAGCGCAATAACTCATAAAGGAATTAAAAATTTAAAAGAAAAACTGCTAGAGATATTAAAAAAAGAAGAAAATACAAAAATATATGAAGATAATGAATTTGAAAATTTCGTATTATACGAATTTAAAAATGAAAAACCATATAAAATAACAAGAGAAAACGAAAATACATGGATAGTAAGTGGTGAAAAACTAGAAGCACTTCTTAGGAAAACAAGATTTAATAGTGATGAGGCAGCACTAAGATTTGCCAGAAAACTAAAACACTTAGGAATAGATGATGAATTAAAATCTCTTGGAGCCAAAGATGGAGACACAGTAAAAATATTAGAAAGTGAATTTGAATACAATGAAAGACTAAATTATTAAAGGAGGTAAAAAATGCTAGATAAATTTGTACCAGATATGCACTCACAAAGTATTTATAGAATTAATTATGAAAAATTAGCTCAAAAGGGTATTAAATGCGTTATATTTGATTTAGATAACACAATCGCCCCAGTAGATATAGAAAAACCAACAAAAGAAGCTATTGATTTAATGTTCAAAATTAAAGATTTAGGTATGAGACCAATATTAATGTCTAACAGTGGAAAAAAACGAGTAGAACCTTTTAGAAATGGCTTAGAAATTGACTCTTGTGCATCAGCTACAAAACCTTTTTCTAAAAATTATAAAAAAATACTTACAGTATATAAAATGGAACCAGAACAAATCGCATGTATTGGAGACCAACTCCTTACAGATATTTTAGGGGCCAATAAAATGGGCATGATGAGTGTACTTGTTAATCCAATTAGTAAAAAAGATAGAAGCTGCACTCTAATTAATCGTGTAATTGAAAAAATTATCATGTTTATATTAGAAAAAAGAGATCTATTCAAAAAAGGTAAATATTATGATTAAAAAATGTAACGGATGTGGTTCAATTTTACAATCAGAAAAAATAGGCGAAGAAGGTTATATAAAAGATAATAAACTAGAAACAGCTTCTTACTGCGAAAGATGTTTTAAAATAATTCATTATGGAGAATCTTCAATAATAGATAAAAAGGTAGATATTAAATCTTTTCTTAATGAAGTAGAAAAAGAAAAATATCCAATAATATATTTATTAGATTTAACATGCTTATCACAAAACTTAATAAATCCTTTAACAAAAATAAAAAATAAAGTATATTTAGTTTTAACAAAAAGAGATTTACTACCAAAAAGTGTAAAAAACAAAAAGTTAATAGAATACATAAAAAATAACTTTTGTAATATTGAAGACATATTTGTAATAAGTAGTGAAAAAATGTGGAATATAGACAATCTATATAATAGATTAGTAAAAGATAAAGTGAAAAAATGCTTTTGTATTGGTTACACTAACAGTGGTAAAAGCACTCTTATAAATAGCTTTTTAAAAAGTAAAGGAAAAAAATCTATTATAACTACAAGTCCACTTCCTAATACAACAACTGAACTAATCAATATTAAATTAGACGATTTAACAATTATTGATACTCCAGGATTTTTAAATGAAAAAAGTATAGTAAACTATGTGGACTTAAAAACTTACAAACAAGCATTACCAAAAAAAGAAATAAAACCAAAAATATATTTCTTAAGACCAGGATATATGCTCATTATAGAAAATTTTATAAGAATAGAAAATACTGGAAACGAAGGAACAACGTTAATATTTTATCTGAAAAATGAACTTAAATATAGAAAACTAAAAATAACAACTAGCGAAGATCTTAAAATATTAGACAAAGTAAAAATAGATACAAAGAAAGATGAAGACATTGTAATAGAAGGATTAGGTTTTATAAAAATACCTAATAACTCATCTCTTACAATATATATAGAAAATAAAGAAATATTATCTAAGAGAAAAAAAATGATTTAGAAAAGAAGTGAAACAGATGGGCGTAATTAAGGTTATGGATGAAGTACTTTCTAATAAAATAGCCGCAGGTGAAGTAGTAGAAAGAGTCTCATCAGTAGTAAAAGAATTAGTAGAAAATAGTATAGATGCAAAAAGCACAAACATAAAAGTTGAATTAATAAACGCGGGAATAAAAGAAATAAAAGTCATTGACAATGGAATAGGAATGGATTCTTCTGACGCTCTTTTAGCTTTTACCCCTCATGCTACTAGTAAAATAAAAAATGAGAATGATTTGTATTTTATTAGTACTCTAGGTTTTAGAGGTGAAGCTCTACCATCAATAGGCAGTGTAAGTGAAGTAGAGTTAAGTACATATAAAGATGGAACATCTACTAAAGTAAACATCAAAGGAGGCAAATTAATAGAAAGTGGTATTAGCCCTATTCAAAAAGGAACAACAGTAACAGTACGAAATCTTTTCTATAATACACCAGCTAGATTAAAATTTCTAAAAAGTTTTTATACTGAACTAAATAATGTAGTAGCTTTAATTGAAAAACTTAGTTTATCAAATCCAAACATAAGCTTTACCTTAAAAAATGAAGACAAAGAAATATTAAAAACAAGTGGTTCAGGCGATCTATTAAAAACTATACATGAAATCTATGGTTACAATGTAAGTAAAAATATGGTGAAAATAGAAGGGGAAAATCTCGACTATGAAATCACAGGATATGTAAGTAACATCAATATTAATAAAAGTACTAAAACAAACATGACTATTTTAGTAAATGGAAGAATAGTAACAAATGCTTATATTACAAGAATAATAAAAGATGCCTATCACACATTTCTAGCAGAAAATAGATATCCAATCGTAGTTATAAAAATAGAAACAGATCCTACCTTAATAGATGTAAATATACATCCAACAAAACAAGATATCAAATTTAGTAAAATGGATACTCTAGAAGAACTTTTATTTGCACTTATAAGAGATAAATTAAACAAAGTAGATAATACTTTTAAAGCATATGTTGAAACGCCAAAAATAGAATACGAGCCAAACGAAAACCTAAAAGAAGAAAGTACATCTCTATATAACACAAGTGAAACATTTTCTAATGAAGAGACACCAATACCAATCTCTAATGAATCAATAAATTTTTATGTAAATGAGGAAAGTTTAGAATATAATGCTAATACTAATGAAGAATACAAAGAAGAAAACTTTCTAATTCATCCTGTAGGACTTGCAATGGGAACATATCTTTTTGCAAACGATGAAGACACAGTTTACATAATAGACATACACGCAGCAAACGAAAGAATAAATTATGAAAAATATCTAAAAGAATTAAAAGAACAAAAAGTAAACAGTATTGATTTATTATTTCCTATAAATTTAGAATTCACTAAAAATGAATATATGGTAATACTTGAAAATAAAACATTTATAGAGAGTTTAGGCTTAAAAATAGAAGAATTTGGAACAAATACTATAAGAGTATTATCTCATCCAACTTGGCTTAAAGAAGGCTATGAAACTGATAGCATAAAAAGAATATTTGATCTAATAATAAGTATGGAAAAAAAGTTTGACAGAGTTAAATTTAACGAACAATTAGCAATTAATCTATCCTGTAAAATGAGTGTAAAAGCTAATACGAATATTGGACTTTTAGAACAAGAAACACTTATAAAAAGATTAATGAAATGTGAATTTCCTTATACATGTCCTCATGGACGTCCAACAATAATTAAATATACAAAATATGAATTAGAAAAATTATTCAAAAGGGTGAATTAAATGAAAATAGTAGTAATAATTGGACCTACTGGAGTAGGTAAAACCAAATTAAGTATAAGTCTTGCAAAAAAAATGAATGCTGAAATTATAAATGCTGACTCTACACAAATATATAAAGAAGCAAACATTGGAACTGCAAAAATAACTGAAAAAGAAATGGAAGGAATAAAACACCATCTAATTAATATAGTTTCATTAAAACAAGACTATTCTGTAAAAGAGTACCAAAGTAGTGCAAGAAAAATACTAGATTCACTTATAAAAGAAAATAAAAATGTTATAATCGTCGGAGGCTCTGGGTTATATTTAAAGGCTTTACTTTATGATTATAGATTTAGTGATGAAGAAGGCTCTATTAACTATGATAATTATAAAAATGAAGAATTAAAAGCAAGAGTAGACCAATTATATGAAGGAAATAATATACATTTAAATAACAGAAAAAGACTCATAAGATTTCTAAGTCACTATGATTTAACAGGAGAAATAATAAAAAATAATAATGAAAAAGACAAGCCATTATACGATTTTACATTAATAGGATTAACTGCACCTAGAGAAGAATTATATAAATATCTAAATGATCGAGTTGAAATAATGATGTGTGATGGTTTATTAGAAGAATGTAGAAGCCTATATAATAATGGATTTGAAAAAGCAAATAGACTAATTGGATATAAAGAATTCTTTGATTATTTTAAAGGTGATATAAACTTAGTAACAGCCATAGACGAAACACAGAAAAGAACTAGAAACTTCGCTAAAAGACAATATACATGGTATAATCATCAATTTAAAAATATAAAATGGTTTAATGTAAACTATAAAGATTTTAATGAAACAATTAAAAAAATAGAGGACTACTTAGATAGCCTCTAGAAAAAATTCTTCATCAAAATTGTGCTCTTTACTATCAAGCTTAAAGAGCTTTTCTTTTGTAATTAAAAAATAATTATTACTATATTTCTCATTATCAGTGTCATCCCAAGTAAGATCTAAATGTAACCACTCATCATCTACTAATACTAAATTCCATATATGATTTTCACTACTTACTTTTAGATTAGGAATATCTAAAATATCAAGAAAAATACTCATAGAATCACTATATCCTGAACAAACACCATATCCTTCTATTAAATTACCATACGCACTGTTACTATCAAATATAGTTTCACCATTAGTCGCACTAGTATCATATTTAGAATTCTTTATAATATAATCATGTACTAATTCTATTTTCTTTCTATTATCTTTATCTTTAAGATCTAATGTGTCAAGAATTGATTCCACTTTAGAATTAATCTCATTAATCTTATCATCTTTATATTTATGTACAACTTCTACATTAACTTCGCCACTACTAGAAACTTTAGTATTCATATTAAAGAAGCTATTATAAGGATGAACATAATTATTAATCTTACTTAAAAGTTCATTATCAAAAGCAACAGTCTCAACATCATGTAAACAAGTCTTGTATTCATAAGGACAATAAAAAGTAAAACTATCCCAACCATTATTTAAAATATTAAAATAAATATTAATAATATCATCTTTATTAATAGGGACATAATCCTCATCATAACTAAATGCTACATATTGAAAATTTCTTTTATATTCATTATTTTCCTTTAAAATAGGCTGATTTCCATTTACTAAATATTTCTTAACGACAGAACTTATTTCCTCTGCATTTGTATATACTAGTAAAACAATAGCCATCATAACAATTGTAAATAAAATATTCTTAATTCGTCTCATACAACTGATTATAAAATAAAACATTTATTAAAGCAAGGAAAACAGTATGACAAAAAAAGACAAAATGTAAAATAAAAAATAGCAATTATTTGCTACTTAATTGATTAAACTTTTTAGTTAAATTTGATTTATACCTAGCTGCAGTATTTTTCTTAATAACACCTTTAGCCTGAGCTTTATCAATACTTTTAACAGCAATTGCTAACCTGTTTGTTGCTTCTTCTAAATTTCCTTCATTAATACTCTTATCAAGTTTCTTGATACTAGTCTTCATACTAGACTTAACATCATTATTAAGAACCTGACTTTTTCTACTTGTTATAATTCTCTTCTTAGCACTTTTAATATTAGCCATTTCCTTCTGCACCTCCCTTTTCAAGTACAAGACGATTTTATCAAAAATACGTATAAAAAGCAATAAAAACCTTCATTTTAATAATAGGTGATAAAATGTACAAAGATAATATATTTATAGAAGAAAGTGAAAAACTAATTAATTCAAGTAGTCTGAAAAAAAGTGAAACGGTAAACAATGGTATCACATTATCAGAAATAGATCTTGATGCTAAAACAAGTAAAGCTATAGGAAGAAATAAAGGTAAATATATAACAATAACGTTTGATAAAGATAATATAACTAACAAAATAGAAGAATTAATAACTTTAATAAACTCTTCTATTAATAGTATGCTAGATTACTTAAAATTATCTAAAAAAATAAAAGTACTTTTTATAGGCTTAGGAAACAAAGATATAACTAGTGATAAATTTGGATATTTATGCATAGAAAAAATAGCAGTTTCAACTAAAACTTATAAAATGTATAAAAATGTAGAAGGATTAACTAATATAAAAAGTGTAGAATTTACCCGCGCTATTTCAGAATTAACATCCGCAGATTTAGTTATTGTATTTGATTCCCTAAAAGCAGAACACATAGAAAGACTAGGAACAACTATACAATTATCTACTGGAGGAATGTATCCAGGAAGCGCAATATGTGAACGCAAAAGTGAACTATCAAAAAGAACTATAAAAGCAAATGTCATCTCTATAGGAGTTCCAACTATAATAAACATGAAAAGTATAGAAAACAATAATCCAGATTTACTAGTTTCCACTAAAGACATAGACAGAGTCGTTGATGATTTAAGTAGCATCCTATCAATTGCAATAAATAGGTTGTTCTAACATCAAACGACTTTTTTTGCATATTCTTTAATATATACTTCTAATAGGTGATAATAATGAAAAAAAGATTTAAAACAAAAATGAGTAAAAACTACAAAGGATACATATATATATTTCTATTTGGCTTATCTTTTATATCTACACTAAAGTTAATGATAGGAAGTACAGAAGAAGCAAAAGAATATTTACTTTCTAATCTATTAAACGAAAGCACTAATCAAAATAGTATACTACTAGAAAAAATGAGCGAACAAATATCATCTCCAAAATATATGATATATAATGGCTTAAATAAAATAGTGGAAAAAGATAATCTAAGTGTTTTCTCTAATATAGAAGACGATAACTTTAATTATGAAAATTCTGCAAGTGAATATGTCGAAGATCCTTCTCCAGAAACTCCAGTTGATCCTATAGTCTATATATATAATACACATCAATTAGAAGAATACAGCAGTGCTATGCCTTATGATTATTCGGTAAAACCAAACGTAATGATAGCTTCATATGTAATGAGAGAAAAACTAAAAGATCTAGGTATCAGTAGTGTAGTAGAAACCAAAAATGTAAAAGAATACTTAAATGAAAATAAACTTTCATATAATAGAAGTTACTTAGCTACAGAAAACTTTGCAAGAGAAATGCAACAAACCTATCCATCTATAAAATATTTAATAGATGTACATAGAGACAGTGCTAACTATGATATAACATATCATGAACAAGATGGATTAAGCTATGCACGAGTACTTTTAGTTGTTGGACTAGAACACACTTTAGCTGAAAATAATATTGGATTTGCAGAAGAACTAAACGAAATAATAGAAAAAAATTATCCTGGACTATCTAGAGGAGTACTTAAAAAAACAGGCTCATCTCCATCAACAAATAGTATATATAATCAAAATCTAGAAGGAAAAAGTGTTCTAATAGAAGTCGGTGGAGTAGACAACAAAATAGAAGAAGTATACAACACCATGGCTGCTTTAAGTAAATGTTTAACTGAATTAATACAAAGAGAGATGAAATCATGAAAAAAAAGAAAAAAAATTTACCCTTAATAATAACAATAGTATTATTTGGAGTATACATGGCTCTTTATTATATGGCTGAAACAGGATACTATGAATACCAAGAATATAATAAAATGATAGTTACAGAAGAAGCTATGAAAAGATTTGAAAATGATGTCAGTGCTGGTAAAGATATATCTTTAGAAGAATATGTAACATCTAATTATAAAGACTATTCTAATAAAGTTAGTAACCTAGGTTTAAAAACAGGCGAATCTCTTGAAAACTTTATAACTGAAGGACTTGGTGGATTCTTTAAAGTAGTTAGTAAACTTGTAACAGACAACTAAAAAAAGAGACTAAACCTATAAAGGTTCGTTAACTAAATCCCTTAGCTAACACGTCTCTTTCTAATAACATTATATTCTAATTTAATAAAAATGTACACACTAAATTAAATTTCTTGCAGTTTTACTATAAGTTCTCGTAAGTAGCCCACGGCCTAATAAAGTACCACCAAAATACCTTACAACTACTATTAAAGTATTATCTAAACTATTAAAATTGATCACATCAAGTATAGGCTTACCAGCAGTGTTAGCTGGTTCCTTATCTTCACATTTCTTTTCAACATTGCCAATCTTATAGGCATAGCATATATGTCTAGCTTTTTTATGTTCACCTCTTAAAATAGACAATATCTCTAGAACTTCTTCTAAAGAATCAACATCATATCTATATCCGTAAAACTTACTTTTCTTCTCAGTTATAAAACTCTCACTAATCTTTTTCATAAATTAATTTTAAATGAAAAATCTAAAAACATCAACTAATATTCATCTTTTAAAAATCTGTTCATAAGATTAAATGCGAGGTGAGTAAAATGAGGGTAGAAGATTACATAAAAAAAATAAATGGAAAAGTCTCAGAAACTACTAATAAAACATCTTATAGAAATAGTATAATTAGAAGAACTCTCATAACAGCTGTAATTGTATTAACAGTGATGATTATATGTAACTTAAGCACAAAAGCAAAAAACTTATTAAATAAATATATTTACGAAACAAATTATAACTTCGCTAAAATAAATAGTTTATATAAAAAATATCTTTTAGATATATCTAAAAAAACTGGATTAGACACAAAACCTAAACCAGTAAGTGGAAACTCTTTAATTGAATACACAAACTATGAAGACTATAAAGATGGAGTAAAATTAACAGTAAGTGATAAATATAATGTAAAACTATTAGAAAGTGGACTAGTAGTATTTATAGGAGAAAAAGAAGGATATGGAAACTCTATAATTATACAACAAAGTAATGGTATAGATGTACTATATGGAAATATTGAAACAAATGATTTAAAAGTATATGATTATATCGAAAAAGGTAACATAATTGGTACGTCAGATAAAGAACTATACTTAGTTTTTACAAAAGATGGGGAGAATCTAGACTATAAAACCTATATTAAATAATATCAAAATAGACATTACGACTTATATTATTATACTTCTTTCTTTTCTAGCAGGTTACTTTGAATATGTATTTTTAACTATACTGACAATTATTGTACATGAACTAGGGCACTTTCTAACAGCAAAAATATTACATCTAAAAGTTAATGAGATAAAAATATTTATGTTTGGAGGAGTAACCATATTAGATGAATCACTATCAATTAGCATAAAAAAAGAACTAATATCTCTTATAATGGGACCATTAACACAAGTAATATTTTTATATTTTATATATATACTTTATAAATTTGGATATGTAGGAATAAATACTTTCACTAAATTTTATAACATAAATATTTTATTATTAGAATTAAATTTACTCCCAATACTTCCTTTAGATGGTGGCAAGATAATTAATAATATCCTAGATATATTTTTTTCATATAGTTTAAGCCACAAAATAAGTATATTTATAAGTGTCATTACACTTCCAATATTATTGACATATGATAATAAAATAATAATAATATTTTTCTTTATATTCTTATTACTAAAAAACATTGAAGAGATATACTATCACAAATACAGAACACAAAAATTAATATTAGAAAGAAAACTAAAATATCACCAATATAAAAAGAAACACAAAATAAAAAATGTTAAGGAAATAAGAAGAAACAAAAACTTTTTAATAGAAATAAATGGAATATTATTAGAAGAGAAAAGCTATTTTTTATATAAAATTAATCATAACAAAACCTAAAGGAGGAAAAAAGATGTGCATTTAAAATAGAAGTGTGGCAAAGAAGTAATAAATGCACAGTGTAGGTTTGTCAAACCAATCCAACTAAAT
>CANSAJ010000033.1 GCA_947644695.1 uncultured Bacillota bacterium
CCTTAGTAGGAAGTAACATAAGTATAACAGCACCTGCAAATAAGACAGTAGGAAGAATAGGTTCAACTTCATTCCAAGTAACAGCAAATACTGGATACACCTTAACAGGAGCCACAGTAACATGTACAAACAATGCAACTGCAACCATAACCAACGGAACAGTAAATGTAAGCAACATAAAATCAAATACCACATGTACAGTAGTACCAAAAGAAGAGATAAAGGTAACATTAGTAGTAAACAATGGTACAGGAGGAACAACTAAAGCCTTAGATACTGTAGGAGGAACTCTAACATTCACAGGAGTATCACCAAATAGTGGATATGTATTGGATAATGAGAATATGACATGTACAGGAGGAGCAACAATAGTATTAAATGAAACCACAGCAACAGTAAGTAATATAAATAGTAGTCAAACATGTACAATACCATCACTTTCAACATCAATATTAAAAAACAAAATTTTAGCAGATCATCCAACCAGACCAGGAGCTAGGCCTAATTTAAATAGTGGAATATTTCAAGATAATAATACTAAAACCTTATATACAGCGAGTGGAAACCAGACTGAGGGAGGAAAGACAGTATATTATTTCTCAGGTAATTCACAAGATAACTGGGTATACTTTGCTAATTTATACTGGAGAATAATAAGAATAAATGAAGATGGAAGTGTGCGTTTATTGTATGTAGGTCCAGATAAGAATACAACATCTGGTCATATAGGTGAAAGTTTATATAATACAAGAAGAGATGATTCAATGTATGTAGGATATATGTATGGAAGTAGTGGAAGTGTAGCAAGTAATAGAAATAACACCACAGATTCAACAATAAAGGGAGTAATAGATACATGGTATAATAGTAAGATACGATCAAGCTATGGTAACTATGTAAGTAGAACCGCAATCTATTGTAACGACAGGGCAAATGAAAACTATTCTACATCAGCGACATTCTACTATGCTGCGTATAAGAGACTTTATAATGTTCAAGCGCCATCATATAAATGTGGAAATGATCGCTATGGAAATTTATATACAGGGACTAATGGAGCAAGTACCGCAGATAAGTTCACTGCAAGTACAAGTACAGGAAATGGAAAACTAACATACCCAGTAGCCTTGATGACAGCAGATGAAGTAGTATTTGCTGGAGGTAAATATGGTACAGTGGCGAAAGCCTATTATTACTACAACGCTGCAGAAGGTAGTGTAACTGGTATATATACTTGGTGGACAATGAGTCCATATCACTTCGCCTATTATAGTAGCAGTTCTATCTACTCGCGCGTGTTCTTTGTGTATGCTTCTGGTGACTTGGGTAATAATAGTGTCACAGGTACTGATGTTAGAGTACGTCCAGTGTTATCTCTGAAATCTTGTGTAAAGTGGAAAAGTGGAGATGGAACTTCAGATAATCCATATACTGTAGGTATATTAGATTCTGCATGTTTATCAGCTGAAAATTAGGTGATGGCTATGATAAATGAAGAGATGATAAATAATAGGATAGGAAGGAATGTTAAGAGATATAGAACATTATATAATGCTAATGTAGGTGAGCTTACTCAAAGTGACTTAGCTAAGAGGGTTGGAGTGTCAGTATCATTAATCGGAGGCTTGGAAAGCAAGAATTGTAAAAGTGGTATAAGTATATATAACTTATATAAGATAAGTGAGGTACTTGGGATATCTATAGATAAGTTTTTTGAATAGTATTAAAGATAGAATCGTAGTGGTTCTATCTTAATTTTTTGATTTGTGCTATAATTTTTGTATGAGCAATAGCGAAAGATTTTTAGTAATCTACTTTAGAGAGTCTCTAAAGAATCATAGTTAGTTATATGGAATAATTGTAATATTACAAAGTACTTTTCTACACTTTCAGTGTAGCCGCTAGCGCTAATGGTACATTTCCATATTACAATATTTTAAGTATTGCTCTTAAAAGAAAGATGAGGAGAGAATATATGTGGAAGTATCTTACTAAAGAGATGAGTAATGAATTTTTATATTCTCTTCATTTACTTGATATAAATAATGAAAAAGAGTATTTTAGGAAATTATATTCTATTAGTAATAATATTAAAGATAATTATAAAGTTTTTAAAATAAAGAAGAGAAATGGAAAGTATAGAAAAATTTATGAACCTAGTGATACATTAAAGCATATACAGAGAGTTATTTTAGAAAATATTTTGAATAATAAAAGTATTTCTAAATATGCTAAGGCTTATTATAAAGGAATATCATTAAAAGATAATGTAGATGTTCATGTTGGTAAAAAGGTAGTTCTTAAATTAGATATTAAAGATTTCTTTTTAAGTATTAAGTTTTCTAAAGTTTATGATTATTGTTTTCCTATAGAGTATTTTCCTTTATCAATAGGTGTTTTATATAGAAATAAGTATGGTCAAGAAATTAGTGAAGATAAAATGATTGGATCTATTTTAAATAATAATTATTATAGTAGAGCTTATTTTAGAGAAAGTTTAATAGATAGTGAGTTATCTTATTATTATGTTAGTTCTCTTGAGACGACTATTTCTTTGGAAGAGGCATATAATAAAGGGATTGCTAGAGTATATCATGTAATTGAAATGAGTGAAGAAGAGTATAATAGTTATGATAAAAATAATATACCAGATATGGCCGTGGTAAGTTATCCTAAATTTAGTTATAAAGTTAAGGGAAGTAGTATTACAAAAAATGGAAGTAAGTTTTCTGGGAAAGTTTTATTAGCTGATGGAAGAAATCTTGAAATTGATGAAGCTATTTTAGAGGGACATGTTAAGATTGTTTATAGATGTACTTTAAACGTTTCTTTAGAAGAGTTTTTGGCTAATAAAGACAATACAGAATATGTGGTTTATGTAGAAAATGGAGAATATAATCGAAATGATAATACATGTGTATTAGATAATAGAAATGATTATATTTATGTACCTACAATAAGTGAAAAATTTAATTTAGATAGGGGATTACGTTATTAGATTAGTATTTACATAGTATTAATTATTATGTTATAATTTGTTTGTAAACTGTTTGAAAAGTTTTAAGTAGTTTTAAATTAATTTTATAGAGAGTTAGTGGTTGGTGTAAACTAATAGTTATTTAAAATGAAGTTACAGACTAGGTAAGTTTAATCGGTTATGCGTTATAGTTTAAAGATTATAGAAATATAAAATAAGGTGGTACCGCGGGTGTTTATCTCGTCCTTTGGATACTGCCTTTTTATTTTGTAGGAGGGAAATATGACATTGTTTGAAGAACTTAAAGAGAGAGGATTAATAGAGAGTATTACTAGTCCAGATTTAATTGAAAAGATTAATAATGGAGGTCTTAATTTTTATGTAGGTACAGATCCTACTGCTGATAGTTTACATATAGGACACTTAATGTGGTTGGTTATGTCTATAAGACTTAAGAATGCTGGGCATCATCCTCATATTTTAGTAGGAGGAGGAACAGGCCTTATTGGGGATCCTAGAAGTACTAGTGAAAGGGATGTTATTAGTAAAGAAACTTTAGAGCATAATTATAATGGTTTGAAGACATTAATAAGTAAACTTGTAGATTGTGAGATGGTTAATAATTATGACTGGTATAAAGATGTTAATTTTATAGATTACTTAAGAGATTATGGTAAATTTTTTAATGTTAATTATATGTTAAATAAGGAGACTGTGAAGAGTAGATTAGAAAGTGGTATTAGTTATACAGAGTTTTCTTATATGATTTTACAGTCTATAGATTTTTTACATTTATATGAGAGTAAGAATATTACTTTACAAATAGGAGGACAAGATCAATGGGGTAATATTACGAGTGGTCTTGAACTTATTAGGAAAAAGCATGGTGATTCATCAGAATGTTATGGTCTCACAATGCCTCTTATAACTAAAGCAGATGGAACTAAGTTTGGTAAAAGTGAGAGTGGTGCTGTGTGGCTTGATAAGAATAAAACTTCACCTTATCAAATGTATCAATTTTTAGTTAATAGTGAAGATGCAAAGGTTATAGATTATTTAAAGAAACTTACTTTTTTAAGTTTAGAAGAAATTAAAGAGCTTGAAGAGAGTTTAAAGTTGTATCCTGAGAAGAGAGAGGCTGGTAAGCGTCTTGCATATGAAATAGTTAAGTTTTTACATGGAGAAGAGGAAGCAGAGAAGGCTCGTAAAACTAGTGAAGATGTATTTAGCGGTAATGTAAGTGCTGATATGCCTTCAGTGACTGTTTTAGAAGAAGAGTATAATATTATTGATTTATTAGTTTTAACTAATTTAGTTCCAAGTAAGAGTGAAGCTAGAAGAATGGTAGAACAGGGTGGAATTAAAGTGAATAATGAGAAGGTTGTTGATGTTGATTTTATAGTTAAAATTAATGATACTATTATTCAGAAGGGTAAGAAAAATATTATAAGAGTTCAGAATTAGCAGAAAGTAATTTCTGTTTTTTTTGCTTGAAATGTTGTTATTTATTGTGCTATAATTTTCTGGTGTCTATGAAAGGAGAGTTATGAATAATTTAATACCTAGTAGTGAAGTTAATATGGAATTAGTTTATAGAAAGTTAATTTTTAGTGAGACAGAAATACCTACTCAGTTAGATATTCCATCTGAAGAAAGTGATACTGTTATATCTTGTGATTCAATTTTAGAATCAGTTAAGTTATCTATTGATGATGCTGTTCGTTCTCATGCATTGGAAGAGTTAGTGCTATTAAAGATGTGCCAAGGTTGGAATACTTATAGTTCATTAGAGCAAGAAGAAAGTGTTTCTGTATTAAGAAGAAAGGCTTAAAATGATGTAAAACTACTATATTGGGGTTTTATTTTTTTATTTATTTTTGTATAATTAAGGTGTGATGAATATGAATAATAATGAAAATATTGAAGTGAAGAATGAGAATAAAATAATTAGTGTTTTAAAGGGTATAGGTATTTTTTTAGCTTTACTTTTAAGTTATTTATTAGTACCTCAGTTTGTAGGACTTTTTGTTTATAGTGTTTTTAAGCTAAATGAAACTATATCAATGTTTATAGGAAATGTTTCTTATGCTATTATATTAATTGTGGTTTATTTTAAAATGTTTAAAGAAAAAATAGTGAATTATTATAAGAATTTCGCTTTGTTTTTTGGAGATACTCTTAAACTTTGGGGTATTGGTCTATTAGTAATGTTTATTAGTAATTTATTTTTAGCTTATGTTGTGTTTGGTGGGGAAGTTGCTTCTAATGAGGCTGTAAATCGTGCTTATATTTTAGAGAATCCTATTACAGGTTTTATATTGGTAGCTTTATTAGCTCCTTTTGTAGAAGAGATGATTTTTAGATATGGTCTTAGAAAGTTAACTGGTAAAAGTAAGTATTTTCCTCTTGTGAGTGCTATTGTATTTGGTGTTCCGCATATTATAGCAGGAATTAGTTTACCATTTGGAGTAGATGATTTATTACAATTTTTATATGTTATTCCTTATGGTGCTCTTGGATATGTGTTTGGTTATATTTATAATAAGACAGATAATATTTTTTGTAGTATGAGTGCACATTTTATGCATAATTTTATGTGTTTTATGGTTATTTTGTTGTTTGTATAAGGTGAAGTATGGAGACGGAGGAAAAAAGAGAAGAAGAAAATTTAGTAGGAGAAGAAAAAGAGAAGAAGAGTAATATATTTATTAATATTTGTATTCTTCTTGTTATTTTTATTGTGAGTTTATTTATGTATGCTAAATATATTGGTACTAGTGGAATAACTGTTAAAGAATATAGAATAAAAAGTAAATTAATGCCAAGTAATTTTAGTGGTGTTAAAATAATTTATTTTAGTGATTTACTTTATGGAAGTACAGTTTTTATGGAAGATGTACAAAATTTAAGAGATAGCATTAATGAACTTAAACCAGATATTATTCTTTTTGGTGGAGGACTTGTAAGTAATGATTATAAGATATCTAAAAAGGATAAGCAGGCTTTAGGTGAGGTATTGTCTAGTATGGATGCAACTTTAGGAAAGTATTCTGTTTCTGGTGCAGGTGATGATATACTTTTTGATGAATTAATGAATTTAGGTGGATTCTCTATTTTAGATAATAATTACGAGTTAGTTTATTATGAAGATAATACACCGATATGTTTGGTCGGGATAGGTAGTTATAATTTAGGTAAATATGATTTTAATAAAGCTTTTCTCTTTTATAATAGTAGACCTGATTGTTATACTATTATGATTACACATGAAGGAGATATAATAGATAATGTTTTAGAGTTAGAACATAAGCCTAATGTTATTTTTACTGGAAACTCTTTAGGTGGAGAAATTAGTCTTCCATTTTACGGACCTTTAAAAGTATTTCCAGGTAGTACTAAATATTATTTGGATTATTATGAGATAGATGGGACAGAAGTATATGTGTCTAGTGGAATAGGTACAAAAGAATATCATATGAGATTTAATAATAGACCTTCATATAATTTTTTTAGACTTAAATATAGTAACTAAAATTAAAACACTTCATACATTAAAGTATGAGGTGTTTTTATGTATCAAAATTATTATAATTATATGCCTAGAAAAGTATCTTATAAAAAGGATGATAGATTTGTTCCTTTTGCTGGACCTTTTTTATTAGGCGCGCTTACAGGCGGAGTTGCAGTAGCAGCTGTTGGTCCTAGACCAAGACCATATTATGGACCAGGATATTATCCAGGACCAAGACCACCATATTATTTTTAGTTTTTAAGTGGAAGTGTTATTTTACATATTGTACCTTTTCCTAATGTAGATGAATAGCTTAGTTCGCCTTTATGAGCTTCAACTATTTCTTTACTTAAACTTACACCAAGGCCTGTTCCTTTTTCTTTAGTAGTATAAAATGGTACAAGCATGTTATTTAATACTTCTGTACTCATTCCAGATCCATTATCTTTAACATAGATATAGAGAGAACCTGTATCTTTAAATACTGTAGTTGAAACTTGACCTGTATTAGGTGAGCAAGCTTCGACTGCATTTTTTATTATGTTTAGTATTACTTGTTTCATTCTTAAATAATCAATTTCTATTTCTAGATTTTCTTCAACTTCGAAATAAAAGTTTACATTTTTAGATATGAAGAATGGTATTAAGACATCTTTTATATCATCTATTAATATATTAAAGTCTATATTTTTCTTTTCTATATTTATTTTAGAGAATTCCATAAAGTCAGTTAGTAAGTTTAAAGTTCTATCTACTTCTGTTTTCATTATACCAACATATCTTTCACTTTTTTCAATGTTTTTAGATTCAAACATATCTAGGTATCCTTTTATAACTGCAATAGGATTTTTTATTTCATGAGTTATTTTGAATAAAGATATTTTAATTTGTTTTTCTTTTTCAAATTCTTTTAAGTTAGAGTGAAGGCTTATTATATCTTTAGCTGATTCTACTGCTTTATTAATCATTTTAATTATTATAAAAAATATTACTATAGCTAGAAAACAGTCTAAAATTGCATCTTTGTTTACAATAATTTTGTTTATTTCGTTTAATATAAAGGTTATACTAGCGGCTATTATTGATATATTAGTAATGTATTCTCTTTTTTTTGTAGTTTTGCTGTAGTATTTATAACAAAGAAACATCATTAGGAAGAAAGCTATAGTAATAAATATATTATAGTTAAGATCTCTTATTAAATATTCAGTAAGTATTACACTTATTATAAGTGCTACTTTAGGTTTTTCATTCATATAAGCTATTAATACTGGTAATATTATAGATAAGAATTGATAATTTGATGGAATAAACTGTTTGTAGGACATTGTTAAATATAAAGATATGAATATAATTAAACTCAGTAGTATGTTTATTTTTTCTTTTTTCATGTTTTGCGAGTAGACTATGAAGAATTCATATGCCAATAAAGGAAAAGATACCAGTATAGCATTAATAATTAAAGTTTCAAATATGTTCATTTTATCACCTAGTTTAAGAATAACATAGTTTATTGTCGATAAATGTCGAATTATGGCGAAAAAGGTAATAAATTATCAAAATAGTAAAGTAGAGATAAAATAATTACCTCTACTTTAAATCTTTCATATATTTTTTTATTTGTTTTGAGTTAGGGCCAAGTATTATTTTTAATTGATTTTCAATTTCTACTATACCTTTAGCACCTAATTTTTGAATTCCGTCTTTATTAACTATATTAGTGTCTTTAACTGTTACTTTTAGTCTAGACATATTTATTTCTACTTTAAGTATGTTTTCTTTGCCTCCAAGATATTGAATTAGTTTATTTATTCTAATTGCAAAATCTTTTTTATTAATTTTTATTACTATTATAGATATTAATAATAAAATAGCTATTATTACAAAATATTGCCAGTACATATTTATTCACCTATTAGAATTATACTATATAATTTAATAAAAAGAAATAATTATTTATGTTAAAAGTAATCACATTATTTATTTTATTTCATAAATTATTAGTGAATATAAAGAAGGGGTGGAAATGATGAATAATAATTTTAATAATGGATGTTCTTGTAATAAAAATAATAATGAATGTGATAATAATTGTATAGCAGAGATTCTACAAGTTATAAATGTTCTTCAATCTAATGCTTGTCCTGAGAATTGTTTAAATTCTTGTGATAGACCTGCACTTGGTGGAGGAGGTAACTGTGTAGTTTGTAATACTAGACCTATAATGCTTTATACTTGCTGTGGTAATGGAAGACCTTGGTCAATGCCAACTAGCAGAACAAATACAGACTGTGGTGAGGTAAATTCACAAGGATGTTCAAATGTATTTAGAGTTGAAAAAGTTGATGGATGTTGTTGTACTTTTAGAGTACTTGCGCCTAATACTGATACAACTTGTCCTTATCCTTATGTAGGTACTGATTCTATTTTTACAATGAATATTAATTGTTTATGTAGTATTAGATGTTTAAATGATACATTTGTAGAATGTATATGTGGTTAGTTAAATACTAAATTAAAGAAAGCTCGCTTAGGTGAGTTTTCTTTTTTCATAGATTTTTTTAAATAAAATATAATTAGTGTAGTAATTGTAATTAATTATTATATTTGATAAAATTTATTTGGGAAGAGGAGGCTTCGGTTATGAATAAAAAATTATTAACTGCAGTTATTATATTTGTTATTATGTCTCTTATTATTATAGGTGTAGGAGTTTTTGGAAATAATTTATTTAATTATAATGTAACTTATACAAAAGATGATTTATCTTTTAAAAGTAATGAGCTTTTATTTGAAAGACCAGAAGAAGGTTTTGTAGTAAGTTATTCAAATTTATTACAAGATGTTGCTGTTTTAGCTAATAAAGAGAGTAAAGAATATTTAGAGAGTTTAGATTATAAAGATTTAACTTTAGAAGATTATTCTAAAATTGTCTATGATAATGGAGAGAGAATTGGTGAATTAAAAAAACAGGATGATAAAGACTATTATTATTTTACATATAATTATAAAGATGATTATGATGATATTTTTTATTTGACAGCAATGTATATTAATAAAGATGACTTTTGGATAGTAAATTTTGCTTGTGATAATAATAAGAAAGAACAATATGAAGATAAATTTTTAGAGTGGGCAGATAGTGTGACTTTTAGAAAATAAATTATTTATTTTCTTTTTTTTAGATTTTCGTCTTTTAATTAGAAAAAATATATTGTATAATTCTATTAAAGAATAAAATAATAGGGAGCAGAATTATGAGAGATTTGTTTGGTAGTACAAATTTTATTACGTTCGGGGTGGTAGAAACAATTCTTAGTAGTAGTGATGCAGTAGATAAGCTTCTTCATGGAGAAGAAACTGGAATTTTAGAGAAAGGGTATACTTTAGATGATTATTTGTCTAATATAGATTCTTATTTATATGGTCTTCTTTTACTTCCTATAGATAATATAGATGAGGTGAAAATTTGGATAAAAAATTATATTTTATATTTATTTATTCCTCTTATAGAAAAGAGTCCTCTATATATAGTAAAGTCTAGATTTATTTGTGAGATTTTTAAATTAAATGATAGTTCTAGTAGAATTCAAGATAATATAAGGGAATTTATATTAAAAGAGCTTTATAAATATTTAGATAGTTCTATTAAATCTAAAGAAGATGAAGTTAAAGAATGCTTGCTTAAGTATATAGGTCAAGATGTTTTTATAGATTATATAGTTAATTATTTTTATATTTATAGTAATAAAATGTTTATTCAAGATGTATATATAAATAATGAGAGATTAAGAGATGATTTAAAAAGTCTTTTTGAGTTTTTAAAGTAACTAATTTCTTGTTATTTTTCTTTTCTTAAAATATAATTAGATTGACAAACGAGTGTTCATAATGTATTCTTAGGTATGTATTAGTTTAAAATATTAATATCTTTATATATAAGTAAAGGAGTGAGATATGAAGCATTTAGTTATTGTGGAAAGTCCAAGTAAAAGTAAAACTATAGAAAAATATTTAGGGAAAGATTATAAAGTTACATCTAGTAAAGGGCATATTAGAGATTTAGCAACAAGTGGTAAATATGGATTAGGTGTGGATTTAGAGGATAATTTTAAACCTAATTATAAAGTTATAAGTGGTAAGGGTAAGTTAGTTACTGATTTAAAGAAACAGGTTAAGGATAGTGATTATGTTATTCTTGCTACCGATCCAGATCGTGAGGGAGAAGCTATTAGTTGGCATCTTAAGGATGCTTTAGGATTAGATAATAATTATGGAAGAGTAGTTTTTAATGAGATTACAGAGAATGCAATTAAAGATGCTTTTAAGAGTCCTAGAGATATAGATATGGATTTAGTTCATAGTCAAGAGAGTAGAAGAATATTGGATAGAATTATAGGTTTTAGGTTAAGTAAGTTAATGCAGAATAAAACTGAAGGTAAAAGTGCTGGACGTGTTCAATCAGTAGCTTTAAAGCTTATAGTAGATAGAGAAAGAGAAATAGAAGCTTTTGTTAGTGAGGAATATTTTACTATAGAAGCAATTTTTAATGATTTTGATGCAGAGTTAACTAAATATAAAAATAAGAAGATAGAGATTAAAAGTGAGAGAGAAGCTAATGATATTTTAGATAAGTTAAGTAATGCATTTACAATAGAAAGTGTAGAATCTAAGGAGAAGAAAAAGAAAAGTAAGCTGCCATTTACGACAAGTACTCTTACTCAGATGGCTAGTTCTAAGCTTGGTTTTAGTGCATCAAAAACTATGAGATTAGCACAAGGTTTATATGAGGGAAAAAGTTTAGAGAATGAAACTGTAGGTCTTATTTCTTATATGAGAACTGATTCTACTAGATTATCTGATGTTTTTATAAAGGAGACTCAAGGATATATTACATCTAAATATGGTAAAGATTATGTTGGCGCTGTAAAGCAGAGTAAGGCTAAAGATAATGTACAAGATGCACATGAAGCTATTAGACCAACTAGTATTAAGAGAACACCTGATAGTATTAAGTCTTATTTAACTAATGATGAATATAAATTATATAATCTTATCTATATTAGAGCTTTGGCTAGTTTAATGGCGGATGCAAGAGTTATGGCTACAAGTGTAGTTTTAGATAATAATGATTATAAGTTTAGTACTAGTGGACAGATAGGAACATTTGATGGTTATTTAAAAGTTTATTCAGTTTTTGAGGAATCTAAGGATAAGATACTTCCTAATTTTGCTGATTATAATTCTAATGTTATAGTTAGTAAAGAGATTACAAAAACTAGTCATTTTACTGAACCTCCTAGTAGATTTACTGAAGAAAAACTTATAAAGGAATTGGAGAGTTTAGGTATAGGTAGACCTAGTACATATGTTAAAATTATAGAGGTGTTAAAGACTAGAAAGTATATAGAAATACAAGAAAAGAAATTTCATCCTACGAAGATAGGTATAACTATAACAGATAAATTGCAAGAATATTTTAGTTCTATTATTAATGTTGAATATACTAGTGGAATGGAAACAGAGCTTGATAAAGTTGCTGAAGGTGATGAAGTTTGGTATGAACTTGTTGATAAATTTTATAAGGATTTTGAACCATTAGTTAATGAAGCATATGATGGTATGGAGAAAGAAGCACCAGAGACAACTGGAGAGGTTTGTCCAGAATGTGGTAAAGACTTAGTTTATAGATATGGTAAATATGGTAAGTTTGTTGCTTGTAGTGGATATCCTGAGTGTAAATATATTCCTAAAGTTGAAAGAGAGGTTACAGTTATTTGTAAGTGTCCTAAATGTGAAGAGGGAGATATAGTAGTAAGAAAAACTAAAAAGGGTAAAGAATTTTATGGATGTTCTAATTATCCGAAATGTAAATATGCACTTTGGGATAAGCCTACTGGTGAGTTATGTTCAAAATGTGGAGAATTATTGGTTACTAAAAAGGATGAGGTTGTTTGTCCTAATTGTAATAAACAGTAAATTTATGATATAATATTATTAGTTGGAAGTGATATATATGAAATTAAATAAAAATGGATGGGGATTTATAGAATTTTTTGCTTTTTTAGCAATTTTTATTATATGTTTACTAATTGCTGCTTATGGTTTAAGGCAATTTGGACTTTTAGATGATGATTGGCATTTTGTTGAGATGGATGAGTGGAGTAATAAAGAAAAAGAAGAGGATAAAGATAAACCAGAAGTTACTTATGCTTCTTTACGTGAAGATATGGTAGAAGCTACTAAAAAGTATATATTGTATTACTATAATAATGAATTAGGAATTGATACTTTAAATATAAAGGTTAGTCAGTTAAAAAAGAATGGTTATTTAGATAAGCTTGAAGATTATAAAGGACGTGAATGTTCTGGTTATGTTTCAGTTTATTTAGATAGTCAAAATAAAATTATGTATGATCCTTATTTAAAATGTAAGGAATATGAAACAGGAGGGTATGAGTCTAGAAAGGACGGATAAGCATGAGTAATAAAATAATTATTGTATGGGGGCTTATAATTGTTTCCTTAGTGTGTGCAGTTTATTTTATTGGAATTAAATATGAAGAAGAACTTAAATATGTTAATTTGAAAAATGAAGTAAAAGAATCTGTGAAAAACTATGTAGAAGAAAAAGAATTAGATTTGCCACTTACAGTAACTACTGAGACTTTGGAAGGTGAAGGATATATTGGCGAGCTTAAATTAGGTGAAAAGATATGTGCTGCTGATGTAAAAGTTTCAAAAAAATGGTTATTTTATAGTTATGATATAAATTTTGTATGTGTTAATCCGAAAGCCTTATAGGCTTTTTTCTTTTATAAAAAAAGTAGCTAATGCTACTATAGTTCTTCTCTTTCTATATTATTTGAAGATAATGATATTTTATCATTTTTTTTCTTTTTGAATACTATTTCATAACCGCAAATGTTGGCGATTTTTTCTATGGTTTCAAATGTTGGTTGTATTTCACCTGTCTCATACTGAGAAATTGTATTTCTTGCGAATTCAATTTTTTTAGATATTTCAGCTTGTGAAAGGTTAGCTTCTTTTCTCATGGTTTTAAGTATTTTCCCTATCATATAATCACTCCATAAAAATTGTCTCATTTCAAGACAACAAAATCTTGACTTGTCTTGATTACAGACTTATAATTTAATTATATAGAGTCTGATATTAAGACATTAAGGAGTAGGAAGTAATGAATAAGAAGTTTGTAGTATATGGAATAGTAATGACATTATTATTATGTGTAGGAATGAGCTATGCATACTTTACAGGAATGATTTCAGGTGAAGGAAAAGAAATAAGAGTAAGTGCAAAAGAACTTAGGATATTATTTACAGATGATAACGAGCTCGCAAGTAGTGAGATAATACCAGGATGGAAAGAGACTAAAACATTTAGCGTAAAAAATGAAAGTGGAAATACTTTTAATTACAATATAGTAATAAATGACTTAGTAAATACGTTTGTAACAGAAGGGTATCTACAATATAAGATAACCTCAAGTAACGGATATAATATGGTAGGTTATTTAGACATACCAAAGAGCAGTACACCAGAAGATATAATACTAGCATATGATATAGATATACCTGCAGGAGTAACTCAAGAATATACAATAGAATTTGTATATCATGATTCACTAGAAGATCAAAGTGAAG
>CANSAJ010000034.1 GCA_947644695.1 uncultured Bacillota bacterium
TCACTTCCATTCTCAAATAACAAAAAAACTAGACGGTACTTCTAGTTAATATTTATTACTCTCGAATAAAAAGTTCGAGTTTCCTATCAATCTGGTGCCTGTAGTCGGACTCGAACCGACACGTTGTCTCCAACACTGGATTTTGAGTCCAGAGCGTCTACCAATTCCACCATACAGGCATTTCTATTTAATTATATCATATTTTATAAAAAGTAAAATATAATTTTTTTGCTTTTTAACTATTTATTGTATTTTAAGTATTTCTAGTGTATTATACTTAATAAGATGACGTTAGTTTTACTTTATGTGTTATAGAAAGAGGTAATGATGAAAAAATATTGTGAAAATTGCGGTAAAGAATTGATTGAAGGAGCTGATATTTGTACAAACTGTGGTAAGCTTGTGAATAAATGTAGTAATAGTAAACCTAAAACTAAAATAACTTGGTGGATGATTTTAATAATAGTTTTTGCTGTAGTTAGTACTTTCGTTTTCTTTGGTATAACATTTTTTGTAACACTAGAAACAATACAACAAAATGAAAATGATTATAATAATATATTAGATGATTTTTTTGATGATGATAATGAAGATAATAATATGGAATATAAATTTAATAAACCATTTGAATTTGATGATTTAGAAATAACAATAAGTGATAATATTACATTCACTAAATTAGTTAATCAATATAGTGAGCATAATAATGAAGATGTTATTAAAGTTCCTGTAACTATTAAAAATATTGATGATGATGATAATTTTCTTAATATGTTTTATATCAATTATTTTGGAAGTAGTCGTTCTGAATTAGATAATGTGTCTACTTATTTTAATAAAGATTGTGTAGAATTTGCTGGTCAATTGCAACCTGGAGCATCATATACTAAGTATTTTTATTTCTTATATGATGGAGATGGAACTTATACTATTAAACTTGATAATTGGAGTGAAGAGATAAACTTTAACTTACATATAGAAAAATAATATAAAGGAGACTATCTATGGCAAGTTCAACGATTCATTTGGCTATTGCTAAAAAGTTTTTAGAAAAAAAAGATTATAATAGAGAAGAATTTTTAAAGGGGGCTTTATTTCCTGATACAGTAAAAAATAAAGATATAACTCATTATACTGATTTAAATCGTGGAAAAGATAATATAAGTCATTTACGAGGGAAAGTTAATTTATATTCTTTTTTACTAGCGCATAATAGTCTAACTGATTTTGAAAGAGGTTGGTTTGTTCACTTAGTTGCAGATTATTTATTTTTTGATGAGTGTTTTACAGCTCAATATTTGTTAACTCATAGTTATGAAGAGTTTAGAAGAGATTTGTATTTTGCTTATGATTCGTTAAATAAATATATTGCTAATAAATATAGTATATCTATGGAAGATTATACAGTTTATCCTAATGAATTTTATCCTGGATCTTTTTATCAAGAATGTATATTTACTAAAGATATGATAGATGAATTTATTTTAAAAGCAAGTTCTTTTGATATAGATAGTTATATTGAGAAAATAAAAATAGCTAAGAAAAATATTAAACCATATTAGAAAAAGAGCCTTTAATTATTATTAGGCTCTTCTTTATATGTCGATTTATATAGTTCTACTTCTTTATTATCTATAGGTTTTTCTTTTGCATCTAGTTTAGGTAAGTCTTTTTTTGTAGCAAGACCAAAATAGTCTAAAAATTCGTTTGTTGTTTTATAAAGATTTGGTTTTCCTATTGTATCTTCTTTTCCACATTCTTTAATAAAACCTCTTGCTAATAATTTTCTTACTATTTGACTACTAGAAACTCCTCTTATTTCATCTATTTTGACACGTGTTATTGGTTCATTATAAGCTATTATTGCTAATGTTTCTAAACTAGCATCACTAAGTGTATAAGTTCTTGTATCTGTTACTAATTTTTCATAATATTCTTTATGTTCACTTTTTGTAGTTAGTTTAAATGTATTTCCTAAGAAAGATATTCTAAGACCTCTTTCTTCTTTTTCGTAGTCTTTTCTTAATTCTGTAAGTATTTCTTTTACTTCATCTTCTGTAGTTTCTAAAACTTCGCTTAGTTCTTTTAATGATATTCCATCATCCCCTACTACAAATAATATTCCTTCTGTCACACTTTTTAAATTCATTTTAATCAACTCTTTCAAGTATTATAGTATCAAAGTTATTATCTTGTTTAAGTAATATTTCTTTATTTTTTGCCATTTCTAATATTCCAAGAAACGTTACTACAACATAAGGTCTTGTAATACTTTCAAATAAGCTTAAAAAATCTACTCTTTTTTGTTTTTTTAAGACATCTCTTATTTTAGCAACTCTATCATTAACTGACAACTCTTTTTTAGTTATTTTAGTATTTAGTGGTTTTGTGTATTCTTTTCTTTCAAGTAATTTTTCTAGAGCCTTTAATAAATCATAAGGAGTTAAATTTTCTGTATTTTCTAGCTTTTCCGTAGTATATTGTTCTCTTTTTTCTGGTGTTTTTGTAAAATAGCTACTTCTATTATTTTCTAAAATTCTTAATTCATTAACACTTTCTTTATATTTTTGATATTCTAATAATCTTCTTTTTAGCTCTTCTTCTGGATTTTCTTCATATTCGTCATTCTCTTCTTTAGTTTGTTTAGGTAGTAAATATCTACTTTTCATTTCTATTAATTCTGAAGCAGTTACTAGATATTCACTTGCTATATCTAAATTCATTTCTTCCATTTCTTTTATGAAATTTATGTATTGTTCTGTTATTTCTACTATTTTAATTTCACTTATATCCATTTTTGACTGTTTTATAAGATGTAAAAGTAAGTCTAATGGACCTTCAAAATCCCCGATTAAAAATTTATTCATTATTTACAACTCCACTTGTTGGCTTCTTCATTAAGTTTAATTTGTCTTTTTACGTTTCCTATACTATATGGATTACTAAAATCACTTTTTCCAAGATCAAAAGTTAATAAATCTATAGTATATTCTATACTTGTTTCATCATATGCTATGTCTGTAACATTAGTTTTACTTAGTTCTTCTGCTTCTTTTTCAAAGTATTCTGCATATTTATTAATTCTTTGCTCATTTTCTACCTCATCAGTTTCACTATTTTCCATTACAACTTCTCTTCTTATTTTGTAAGAGATTAAGCCACTGTTTGAAAAACTGTATAATGCTTCATATTCTAGTTTATAGTCTTCATCTGTAAATGTTTTTACACATAACATACTATCTGTTTCTGTTTTAAATTCATCTTCTTTTATTATAGTTACTTTTATGTAAGTAGCTTCTTTGTATATCATTTCATTAACTGGCATAGTAAAAATCCCTTGAACTTTTCTTTCTAATTTTTTGTCACTTGTAAACTTAGTTCTGTATATTACATTCTTACTAGAATTGTAAAGTTCTATATAAATTTCCATATTGTTTACATTCTTTATTTCTGTTTCAGGTAGATATATTAAAGAAATTTGATTATTAGTTCTTTTTGCGGCGTTGTAAAATCTTATCTTTTTTACTGTTATAGAACCTTCTTCTTTACCAACTTCTAACATTCCATCTATTGTATTGTTATTAACGATTTCTTCTACTTTATCTGAGTATGAAAAAATAGAGTTTCTTTGAAACCAACTTGTTAATGTTGGGAGTAAAAAGACTACTAAAAATAAAGCTGCAATTATTATAAAAATAATTCTATTTTCTTTTCTTGTTACTAATGTATTTTCAATCTTTTCTTCTTTTGTATCAAAATCTACTATTTCTATTTCACTTTTATTTTTATCAAAGTCTGTTCTTTCTAAAGTATTCGTTTCTTTTAATTCTACATTTTCTTTTTTCGCTTTTCTAAATAATCCCATAATAATCTCCTATTTTCCTATCTAAATTATATCAAAAAACTAAAGACTCTACAACATCTTTAGTTTAACTAATATTATATTAGTGTTGTGGTTTTGTAAATACTGCTACTATAAATCCCATTATAATAGTTACTGATAATCCTCCTGAACTTGTTTTAAGTATTCCATTTAATAATCCTGTCATTCCATCTTCTAAAAATCCTTCATAAGCACCTTTAAAAAGTAAATGTCCAAAGTTTGTAATAGGTACACTTGCTCCGGCGCCTCCCCATGAGAGAAGAATTTCATAAATTCCAAAACATGAAAGAAGTGCTCCTACTATAACAAGTATTGCATTTAGGTGTCCTGGAGTTAATTTAGTGTTTTCTAGTATAATTTGTCCTATAGCACATATAATACCACATAAAATAAAAGCATTTACATATATCATTTTATCACTTCCAAACTTACTATGTGTGCTACCGAAGGGATTGATTCATTTAAATTACAGCTTGTTTTTGAATGTAATGAACCAGTGGCAACAAGTAATATTTTTTTATAGTTTTCTTTTAATATTTTTGTAAATAGAATTAAAGGCAAACATACAGGACCGCTTCCTCCTGCTATTTCTCCTCCTGATTTTTCTTCAAATAATAGAACTCCTGCGTCTTGTATGTTATTAGCATTTATTTTATATTCTTTATTAAGATATTCTTTTAATATAGAGACACCATATACACCTAAATCTCCTGTTAGAATTAAATCATAGTATTCTGGGGTTCTATTTGTTTCTTTCAAATGTTCATAAATACATTTAGCTGCCCCTGGGGCCATACAAGCTCCAAAATTATTTGAATCATTATATCCTAGGTCAACTACACTTCCTATCGTTGCACTTTCTATTTTTATATTAGTTTTTTCTTTTGTAATTAAAGCACTTACACTACCAGTTGCAGTAAATGTGTTAACTTTTTTTCTTAAAGCTCCATATTCTATAGGAAATCTAAATTGTTTTTCACTGGCAAGGTTATGTGCACTTGTATTTACTACTACATTATTGATATTTTCTTTCTCAATTAATAATGAGGCTGTTATTAAACCTTCAGCAAATGTTGCACAAGCACTGTAAATACCTAAAAATGGAATGTCAAATTTTCTAGCAGCAAAAGATGATGCAAATAATTGACTTTGTAAATCTCCTCCAACTAAAACATTTATATTTTTTTCTGTTAAATTTTCTTTCTTTAGTAATCCTTTTAAACTTTTTATTTGATAGTTTACTTCTCCCTGTTCAACACTTTTTTCTTTATCGTAATAATCAAAAATAGTTTTATCAGTTTTAATTTTTACTTTGTGTTCATTTCTTCCTAGCAAAGTGTAGGAATTTTTTATATATGCATTATTAAATTTTAATGTCACATTATCACTCCTTTTATCAATGCTAAGAAAAATGCCGCTACTAAACCATAAAGTATTATAGAGCCTGTTAATTTAAATATGTTACTACCTATACCTTTAATAGGTCCTTCACTTTCATGATCCATTGCTGAACTAGTCATTGCATGTGCGAATCCTGTAGTTGGTACTATGAATCCACATTTAGCAAAACTTACTATCTTATCAAAAAATCCTAATCCAGTAAGAATTGATGAGACTACAACAAACATTATCATTGTATACATATAACATTCATGAAGTGGCATATAGAAACATTTTTCTAAAAAAGTTGTGAATAATTGTCCAATTACTCCTAAACTACCTCCAGTTAAAAAAGCAATTAAAACATTTTTAAATTTATCTTCTTTAGCTGAGTGTTTTTTTACAATTTTATTATATTCTTCTAATTTCAAAATAACTCACCTACTATTATAATGGTGAGTTAATAATTTTTTATACTATGCGGCCATATTAGTTTTAATTTTACTTAATATTTTCTTTTCATATCTAGATACTTGTGCTTGATTCATTCTTAATTCTTCTGCTGTTTCACTTTGAGTATAATCTTTATAATATCTAAGCTCAATTATTTCTTTTTCAGGATATGGAAGTCTTTCTATTTCAGCTTTTAGATCTAGTAGTTCATCTATTTCTTGTCTTCTATCTCTTCCTGTAACTTTTTCTAAAGTAAAATCGTCTTCCCCTAAAGTACTTTCTAAGCTAATAGCAAATTCACTTTTCTCAATTGCTTCGCTTACTATTGTTTCATCGATTTCCATAAAGTCACAGATTTCAGTAAATGATGGTATTCTATTTAAATGTGAAGTTAAGTATTCTTTAGTTTGTTCATAACTTTTATATATCTTTAAAGTATCAATACTAACTTTCATAGTTCTATCATTATTTATGAAATTTATTATTTCTCCAATTATATATTTATATGAGTATGTACTAAACTTAACTCCTAAGTTTTCATTATAATTATTAGCTGCTTTAATTAGTCCTAGACTTCCTACTTGGAATAAGTCTTCCATAGAATAATATCTACTATATTTTGAGGCAATTTTATAAATTAAATTTTTATTTTCAAATATTAATTCTTCTATATTCATAGTTTCATCACTCCTAACGCGGTTAATTCATTACTTGTTTCAAAAAACTTATCATTATAATCGCTTTCTTTTAATTTTGTTTTTACATCTTTACTAGTAAGGCTACATAAGGTAGTTTTTCCGTTCAAGTTAGATACTATTTCATTTAATTCCATAAGACTTTCTATTCCATTAACATCTATAGTGTTAACTTTATCTAAATTTACTACTACATATTTAAGGCCGTGTTTTAATATTACTGGTATTACTTCATTGCTAAATTTTTCTATATTTCTTTTATTGAGAGAACCATCAAGTCTTATGAAGAGTATACCTTTTTTAAATTCCATGTCTATCTTGAGCATATTGTTTACCTCGGCATTAATATAATTCATTTTTTTCCTTTGTTAAATTGTTTCGACAAAACTAGATATTTATTTCGTTCGACTTTTTATGACATTTACTGTGTACAAAATTGTTAAAAGTATCATTAAAATTATTATAGGTATAAATATATAATTATATGTATTAGTTTCTTGTTTTTCCTTATCATTTTTATCTAATACAGCAACTTGATTATTTACATTATTTTTTTTAGGTAATTCTTCATTTACTATAGTTTCTGGTTCATATGTGAATATTTGCTCTTCTTCTAAATTTTTATATATTGCTTCTTGTGTATTTGTATCATCATAATTAATGTTCGATATTTTCTCTAATATAAAGTCATTTTCATCTTTTATAAATCCGTCTAAATTATCAAAGTATCCATCAATATAAGCCTTTTTTTCACTATAACATTTATAATATTTGTCTCTATATTTATACTCTTGTGTTTTGATAGAAATTGGTTCATTATACATAGCTTCTTCATTTGGAATTATAGTCATAGTGCATATGCCATTTTCACATAAAATGCTATCAGTAGAACTTGCTTCAAAAAAATTTGTTACTATTTCATCTGTTAAAAGAGAGGTAAAGAATAAACCTCTAAATTCATTAGTCGGTTCTTTATATGTTAATTTTATTACCATATCTTTAATATTAAAACTATTATTAAATTTCATTTTAAATCTTGAAGTTTTATTTACCTCTGCAGACGTTGTCAAATTTCCGTCAAAAATATCATTTACTTCTCCGCTTATTATAAAGTATTCGTCCACTTTATAATCTAACTTATTTCCTTCTTTATTTAAAAATTCTAATTCATATAAAACTATATTTTCAACAAATATGTCAAAACTATTTATTTCTATTAAATTATTATAGTCTCTACTTACTTTTATTTCTCTTTCAATTTTTTCTATTTCTCTGTCTTCTTTTTCTTCTGGTTTTTCTATTTGATAATTCCATTGTCCTAATATAAAATTATCTTTATTAATTTTTTCAAAATCTTCACAAATATTTTCAACGTCACTTTCATAGTGAATGTTTTCTTCAATTAATGTATACCACCTCCATTTTTTGATTTCATCGTCAGTTTTTGCGTGTACTATCAGTGGAAATAATCCAATAAGTACTATTAGTATTTTTTTTAATTTTTTCATCTTGCTCCTTTCTAAGGAGTTAGCCTCCTTACTTATATATACTTTACTTTCATTTAATTTGCTTTTATTTTATAGCTTTACACTTTGATATTTTTTTACATAAAAAAACACCTATATTCAGGTGCTTATAATTAATAAAGTCCTTTATATTTTACGTAATATTCTTCAAATGTTATTCCTTCTGTGTGTATAAGTGTCGCTATTTCTACTCCTACATATCTATAATGCCATGGTTCATAATCATATCCTGTCATATATACTTTATCTTTTGGATATCTCAAAATAAATCCGTATTTGTGAGCATTTTCTTTTAGCCAAGTAAATTGTTCTGTTTGATCAAATGATTCTTCAAGAGTTCCATCATGACTTACATCTATAGCTAAACCAGTATGATGTTCTGAGTGTCCTGGTCTCGCTTGAACTCTGTCTGCGGCTTCAACACCTTCACTTGCTACTCTGTTGTCATATAATCTTTTTTGAGTACTTAAACTTCTGTATCCACTCTGAGCTTGTAAATGAAGTCCTGTTTCTTTTATATCATCTAACATTTTTTCAAGTGCTTCCCCTGCTACTCTTTGCATTTGCTCACCATCTACTGTTATTAAGTCTTTTGGTTTATAATCTTCAGGAAGCGCATAATATTTATTTACTAAAACTAATAAATCATCTACATTATTAACAGTTTCTATATCACTATAAAAATCTTTATCTATACTTGTATTTACTCTCATAATTACTTCTTCTACATCATAATTTTCATCTTCCATTAATTTATCATATCTGTCTATATTTTCTATATGAAAGTATTTTATTTTTGAGTATTCAACAAGATTATTATATTTTTTATCTATTTTATTTATTATTTCTTCTTCTAAATTTGTACTTATTTCTTCTGCATCAGATTTAGAATAGCCTAAATCTGTTAATTTTTTTATAACTTTGCTATCTTTTACTGAATTACCATTATTGATAGATGGTGTATCAGATTTATCATTTAATTTATTATACATATAATAAACACCTACCCCTAATATTGCAATTACCAAAAGGACAATTATTAAATTTCCAAAGTGGATAACCACTTTTTTCTTCTTCATTTTTTACATCACCTATTTAATTATATCACTTTTTTATTTTTTTAGATTTAAAAAATTTAAATGGAATTTTATATATGTAAAGGAATAGTATTTTTGTAGAGGTGTTTATGAAAAAACTTATTTTAATATTTTTAATTATGTTTACTTTAGTTCCAAAAATATATGCTGATGAAACTTCTAGTGATGAAGTAATTGAGGGTGAACAAAAAGAAGTTAAAGAAAACGAAGAGGTTAATAATAGTCCAATTAATTTGAAAAGTCAAAGTGGAATTATTATGGAAATTTCTACTAAAAAAGTATTATTTGAAAAATCTAGTAATGAAAGGCTTGCTCCTGCTTCTATGACTAAAGTTATGACTATGCTTCTTATAATGGAAGAATTAGAGAAAGGTAATATCAGTTTAGATGATCAAGTTGTAATTAGTAGTAATGCTGCTAGTATGGGTGGTAGTCAAGTTTATTTGGAAGCTAATTCTAAAGCTACTGTTAAGGAACTTTTAACTGCAATTGGAATTGGAAGTGCTAATGACGCTACTGTTGCTATGGCAGAAAAAATTGGTGGTAGTGAAGAAAATTTTGTTGCACTTATGAATAAACGTGCGAGTGAACTTGGGTGTAAAAATACACATTTTTCTAATTCACATGGATTAGATGAGGATGATCATTATACTTCTGCTTATGATATGGCATTGATGGCCGCTGAACTTGTTAAACATGAGAGTATTTTAGATATTACTGGAACTTATGAGACTACTATTACACATCAAAATGGAAAAAGTATGTGGTTAGTTAATACTAATTCGTTAATTAGATTTTATTCTGGTTTAGATGGTCTAAAAACTGGATTTACTGACAAAGCTGGATATTGTTTAACAGGTACTATGAAGAGAAATGAGATGAGACTGGTAACTGTTGTTATGCACGCTAATGAAAAAGAAGAAAGAAATACCGACACTATAAATATGATGGAATATGGGTTTAGTATGTTTTATAAAGATGTCTTGGTTCCCAATGATAAAAGCTTAGGTGAAATGTTTATAGATAATAGTAAAAATAGAAAAGTTAAGTATTATTTAAAAGATGATGTAAGCGTTGTTCTAGATAAAAATACTAAAGATATCAGTTATAAATATGATATAGAATTGGATAATGTTAGTGCTCCTTTAAAACCGGGTGATACAGTTGGAAGATTGATTTTAATGTATGATGGTGGCGAAAAGGAATATGATTTAATAGTAAAAGATGAAGTTAAAGAAGCTGGATATTTTAATAGGATGTTCAATTATTTAAGAGATATTGTTAGTGGAAATGTAAATGTTATTAACATATAGTATACATTAGCCTTTGCAAAGTAGTTTATGATTCATATTATATATTGTAAGAACTAAATGTTCTTATTGAAAGGGTTAATATATATATGAAAAATGTTTATAATAAAGTTGTTAATAGAATTAAAGATTTTAAATTAATTAAAAAATAGATAAAAAATACTTCGAGTTGAAGTATTTTTATTTAGATATTTTCTTTTTAGATTTAGGTAATGGTGTGATTTTTTCAAGCTCTTTTACAATAATTTTACTATGCTCATTGTTATCAATGTCTAAAATATAATGTTCCTTTGCACCTTTATAAGGAAATCCTGTTGATGCATTTTCCATATAATTCGAAATTTCTGGTACTTTTTTTACAAATGCAGTGTTATCACATACAATAATTACTGGTTTTTCATTTACATAGATCATATATTCTCCGAACATTTTTTTATAAGTTATATTCCAAGGTCCTTCTATCTGTTCGCAGACAAAGTTAATAAAATTTAATGATGTCGCCATTTTTTCTCCTATTCTGAAATTGTCAATATATTATTGTTATTGTCAAATATTGCAAATTCTTTTTTTCCATAAAATGTTTGATGCATATTTAAAGCGAGTTTCACTTTATCTTTAAGTTCAATATATAATTTATCTATATTTGTAGCAGTTATAAATAATGTAAAGCACGGAATTATTTTTTCTGTTGTTAATGTAGAATATTCTTCTGTTAAAGCTTCTTTAGATTCAAATATAAGTGTTATTGAATCTTTTTTTACAATTGCAAAATTTAAAATCTCAGATTGTTCTGGTACTGTTAATACTAATTCAAATCCTAATATTTTAGTGTAAAATTCTATTGTTTCTTTTACATTTTCTACCATAATGTTTGGTGTTATTGATTCATACATAATTAATACCTCTTATAAAGATTATATAATAAATATTTATATGCTGTATTGTAAAAATGAGACATTTAAAAGTAATTTTCAATTAATTTTAAGGGTGAAATTCCAGTATATCTTTTTATTTCTTTTATAAAATGAGATTGATCATAATAACCGCAGAGGAATGCAATTTCTGAAAGAGTTTTTTTATCGTCTAACAGTAGCGTTAAGCATAGATGTAGTCTTAATATATTCAGTAATACTTTTGGAGACAGTCCATATCGAGTTTTAAATATTCTTATTAAATGTCTTTTATTATATCCTAAAGATATAGACAGAGTTTCTACATTTTGTAATTTTGGATTTTTATATAGTTCATCCACAAAATCAATATGTTTAGTATTATGATTGCCTTTTATTTTTTTCAAGAGATAATTTTCAATTATTTTTAGAGAATTAGGTAAATCACAAATAAAAATTTTTTCTAAGTCTATTTCTTTTTCTATTTTATTAAATTTAATCATATTATCCATAATTTTGTCTGCGGGATATTCAAACAAACTATAAAATGCACCTGGTTTTAGTCTTATTCCAAGAAAATTAATTTCTCGATTTAATTTAAATGGTTCTGTTTCTTTACTAAATCCGGCAAATATAATAGTTTTATTTATAAAATCAAATACTACATCAATACATGCATCTGGTAGAATATTGTTATATATTGTTTCATTTTTTATTTTTTTTGATTTCATATGCCATATGCACATTACATGACTTTTTAATTCATCAAATACGTATTCTTTATAATCTATATTTTCTTTAAAGTTTTTATCAAGTAAATATGGTATTTGTTTTGGATAATACATAATCTTCTCCTTTGTATTTAAAATATTTCTTACTAATAAGTATATCAAAATTATATATTTTTGTATTTACAAATATTTTTTATTTTAGATTGATTTAAACTAAACTATATTATTAAACAATTATTTTTTATTTTCATAAAATAAAACGAAAGGAGAAAAAAATGAATAATAACTCATATCAAAGAGCTTTGTGTAAAGTCGACAATTATAATAGAAATAATGTTAATTCTGGATGTTGTTGTTGTTTTGGAGCGACTGGTGCTACTGGAGCTACAGGTGCTTCAGCAGTTACCGTAACTATTGGTAATACTGTTACTGGAGCTCCTGGCACTAATGCCGTTGTTACTAATACTGGTACACCAGAAAATGCAATATTAAACTTTACAATTCCTAGAGGCGCTACTGGAGTTACTGGACCTACTGGACCTCAAGGTATTCAAGGACCTCAAGGTATTCAAGGTGTTCAAGGTGTGACTGGGCCTACTGGACCTCAGGGGTTACAAGGACCTCAAGGACCTATTGGTATTCAGGGCCCTCAGGGAAATACAGGGTCTACTGGAGCTACTGGGCCTACTGGACCTCAAGGTATTCAAGGACTTCAAGGACCTGCTGGAAATAATGGGGCAACTGGACCTACTGGACCTCAAGGACTTCAAGGTTTGCAAGGACCTCAAGGACCAGCTGGAGTCACTGGACCTCAAGGTATACAAGGGCTTCAAGGACCTACAGGGCCTACTGGAGAAATCGGACCTACTGGACCTCAAGGTTTACAAGGACTTCAAGGACCTACTGGAGAAACTGGACCTACTGGACCTCAAGGTTTACAAGGGCTTCAAGGACCTACAGGGCCTACTGGAGAAACTGGACCTACTGGACCTCAAGGTTTACAAGGGCTTCAAGGACCTACAGGGCCTACTGGAGAAACTGGACCTACTGGACCTCAAGGTTTACAAGGACTTCAAGGACCTACAGGGCCTACTGGAGAAACTGGACCTACTGGACCTCAAGGTT
>CANSAJ010000035.1 GCA_947644695.1 uncultured Bacillota bacterium
TAGGAAGTAACATAAGTATAACAGCACCTGCAAATAAGACAGTAGGAAGGATAGGGTCAACCTCATTCCAAGTAACAGCAAACAGTGGCTACACCTTAACAGGAGCAACAGTAACATGTACAAACAATGCAGTAGCCAGCATAACTAATGAAACAGTAAATGTAAGCAATATAAAATCAAATACCACATGTACAGTAGTACCAGCAAGACAAACATACAAGGTAACAGCAAGTATAACAGGAGGGACTGTAGACTCATCACCAAAGACAGTAAATCATGGAGGGACAGTAACATTCACAATAACACCAAGCGAGGGCTACGCATTAGAAGGAGCTGTGTTAAGTGGAACTGGATGTACATTAAGTGGAAGTACATTATCAGCAAGTAATGTAACATCAAATAGAACTTGTACAGTAGTATTAAAAGAAATACCAAAATTATTAAAAGATCAAATATTGGCGGATCATCCAACAAGACCTGGGTCTAGACCAAACTTAAACAGTGACATTTTCGCAGGCGACAATACAGGTACACTATATACAGCAAGTGGAAATCAAACAGAAGGAGGAAAAACAGTATATTACTTCTCAGGAAATGCCTTAGACAATTGGGTATACTTTGCAGATATATACTGGAGAATAATCAGGATAAACGAAGATGAAAGTATACGTTTATTATATGTAGGTCCAAGTAAAACTACAAAAAGAGGATATATAAATGAAACAGTTAGTGTTTACAATTATGAACCTAAATCACAACAATATGTGGGATACATGTATGGTTCTTCGACAGGAAGTGTATTAAATGACAGAAAAAATAATGTGGAATCCGAAGCAAAAATACAAATAGATACATGGTATAATAGTAAGATAAAACCAAGTTATAACGGATATGTAAGTAAAACTGCAATCTATTGTAATGACAGGGCAAATGAAGGATACAGTACATCAGCGAACTTCTACTATGCAGCGTATAAAAGACTTTCTGCTGCAAAAGCACCATCATATAAATGTGGAAATGATGCAAATGGTAATTTATATACGGGTATAAATGGAGCCGATGTAGCTGATAAATTTACAGTAAGCACAAGTACAGGAAATGGAAAGTTAACAAATCCAGTGGCCTTGATGACAGCAGATGAGGTGGCATTCGCTGGTGCTAAGTTTGCCTCTAATTCTGAGGCGTATTATGCTTTAAATGCTGAAGGCGATAGTGTTACACGTAATAAAGATTGGTGGACTATGTCACCTGTTGGATATTTTTATAATAGTATTGAATTTCGAAGTGCAAATGTTATAACAGTTAAAGGATCAGATAATCTTGGTAGGTTGACATTTATTAATGTTGATGTTGAAAGAGGAATTCGTCCAGTATTATCTCTAAAATCATGTGTTAAGTGGAAAAGTGGAGATGGAACAAGTGATAATCCATATATAGTAAATGCTTTAGATACAGCATGTTCATCAGCAGAAAATTAGGAGACGCCCATGATAAATGAAGAAATGATAAATAATAGGATAGGTAAAAATATCAAAAGATACAGAACATTATATAATGCTAATGTAGGCGAACTAACCCAAAGTGACTTAGCTAAAAAAGTTGGAGTATCAGTATCTTTAATTGGAGGATTAGAAAGTAAAAACTCTAACAGTGGTATAAGTCTTTATAACCTATATAAGATAAGTGAGGTGCTTGGAATATCTATAGACAAGTTTTTTGAATAAAAGTCAAAAATGAAAAGGCAATGTTAATTTGTCTTTTTGTTTACGTAAACTTTATGTATTGGTGTAAAAAGTTAATATTATGTAAAGGTAAAAAAGGGGTTGTAATTGACAGAAGTTTGTGTTAACATATTTATAGGAAAATAGAGAAATAGGTGGTGGGAATGAATACAAATTATGAGACTGTTGTAAGTCTTATAGAGCTTTTAGTTAAAAAAGCTGGTTTCGATCTTTCGAAGAATTATAGTGAAATTGAGCTTCAAAAAACTAAAGATAGCATTTCTTCACTATTAAAGGAACGGAATACAGCTACTAATAAAGAAGCATTAAATACCCTGATAGAAAACTTGAAGGTTAGACAAGCTAATTGGGAAAATAATGCTGAGATGGTTGGTAAGAGTTTGTTAAAAGCTTATGAAGAAGGTAAGGATTACAATACAGTTAGAATGAGAATAGAACTTCTAGGTAATTTAGCTTTGAAGGGTACTGATAATATTTCAGTTGGATCAGTTTATGATAGAGTAAGAAGTCTTGATTCTGAATATAAAACTTTAATTAATAGAATAGAGAATACAGATTATAGAAATGAAGCCGAGAAGGAGATGGATTCGAGGTATAAGATCTATTTAGAAACGAAGTTAACTTCTATTGAAGGTGAGATAGAAGCTTTGGATAAAGAGCTTGATAATTTAAGAGAAGTTGAACTTAAAGATGTTGGTATTGTCTCTAAGATTAAAGAGTATTTAAATAAATTAAATGCTGATAAAGAGAAAATAGATAAAGCATCTAAAGCATCTATTAATAGCGATATAGCTTTTGATGTTTGGGAGAGACTTGAGACTGCAAAAAATAATACTAATGAAAAACTTGATAAGGCTAAAGATTTACTTTCTAGAACAGAAGAGATGCTTGAGAATGTAAGAAGTAATAGACTTAATATAAATGAGAGAAAGAGTACTTTACAAGCTGAGCAAGGTAGATGTAAAACCAAATTAAATAATGTGAGTTCTAAATTAGAAGCAGATGATTATGAGAACAATACAGAAAGAATGATAGATGTAAATAACAGTGAGATGATGAGATTAGAGCTAGAATCACTTAATAATAAGAAAGATGTTGTTTATGTTGATGTAGGAAAAGTAAAAGAAGAACTTATTAAAGCTTGGAGTAAAGATAGAGAGACTGTTAAAAAAGTAAAAGAAGTTTTAAAACAAGATGAAAATATTGAAACTATAGATAGTGATATTGGTATTAAAGAAACAAATGTAGTTTCAAAAGAAGAAAATAATGTTAATATTGAATTGCCAAAGGAACCAGAAGTTCTAGTGAAGCCTGAGATGGAGGCAGATGTAGAACAAGTGATCTTAGATGATAATAAAGATGTAGATGAGGCTTTTGGTAATATTGAAAAATTAATAGAGAAAAGTGAAAACTTAATGAATACTTCTTTAGAGGTAGATGTTAAACCTAAGGTTGAAGAAAAAGCTACCTTAAAAGAAGTAATGAATGAAAAAAAGAATAAAATAGAATTGGATTGGTGAAGAAATTATGAATTATAGAGCATTAGAAGATTTAATAGGAATTTTAGTTAAAAAATCTGGTTTTAAATTAAGTGATCTTAAGGTTACTGAAGATACAGATTTTCTAGAAGATAGAAAAAAATATATTGAAGGAGAAATAGCAAGTTTAAAGTCTAAATTAGATACTTTTGAATATTCTGATAAAGATGAAAAATATAAAGATGAAGAAGAAAGAAAGTATTTAGAAGAGTCTTTAAATAATTTAAATAATAGTTTATCTGAATTAGAAACTAAATTAAGTGATAAAAGTACTAAGTCAAGTACTAGAAGAAAGCTATTAGGTGATAAGACTTTATTAGAAAATGAAATAGCAAATGTTAGAGAATTATTAGCACTTGCAGATTCTAAACTTTCTAAGAAAGCATATTTTGATTTTAGTTTAAAATCAAAAGATGAAGTTAATCTTAAAGTATTAGAAGCAGAGTTAGAAAGAATTAATACTAGTTTAGAGATTAAATATAATCATCCTGTAGTTATTGGTAATAAATTATTAGATGCATTTAGAGAGAATAAGCCATTTAGTCAAGTTAGTGAAATGTTTGAAATATTAACTACTAAGGCTCGTGATGAGGTTGATAAAACAACTAAAGAAATTAAAGATAGTAATATATTTGATATTATGGATAAATATACTACTAAGAAACGTGATACTGCTGGTAATTTAGAAGAAAATAATTATTCTAGTGAAAGTATTAAACAAGAACTATTTGAGAAAGAGAAATATCATAATAGTAGATTAGATAATTTTAGAAATTCTTTAGATGTAATTGAAAAGAGAAAAGAAGAATTAAAAGTTTTAATTGATGAATCTAAGAAATTATATGATGGAGTATTAAAAGAAAGAGAACAGAAAGAAGATATTTTATCTGGACTTATTAATACATTATATAGTGAAGCTAATTTAATTATTGAAGAAGATGATTATAAGAAGATAATTAATGAATTAAGAAATGAAATTGTTGATGATAAATATTTAGAGAATAAATATGATTTAGATATTCAAAACTTTAAAGATGAAGTTAAGAATTTGGATATTAATTATACTAATATAAATAATGAGATTACATGTGAAGAAAGAGCTTTAGATATTATTCATGAAAAGCTTAATAATAAATCAGTTGATTTAATGAATAAATTCGAAGATAAAGTTAATTTCTTAGTATATTCTAATAGAATAGAGAATCTTGTTAATGAACAACAATATTTATATGTTAATGTTGATGTAATTAAAGATGAAGTTGTAAGTATTTGGAATAGAGGAGATGATAATACTAGTACTGGTAAATCTACAAAACAAAATAGTAAGAAGAGTTTTGTAGAAGAGACTCCAGTAGAGGTTGAAGCTCCAGTAGAAACTCCTGTACCAGAATATGTAGAGACTCCTGTTATTGAAGAGGAACCTATAAATGAATCTATGTATGATGAAGAACTTCCAACTGAAGCAAATGGAGATATTGAAGTTATAGATTATTTAGAATAATTAAGGGATATTAAATTATCTCTTTTTTTGTATTTAATTTTGTATATTAATATGTTATAATATCTTAACAAAGAGGGGTTTTTATGAAAATAAATGTTGATAATTATATGTTTAGTAAAGCTGGGTTAAAAAAAGATAAAAAATTTTTGTCCTTTTCTGATATTCATTATGGAGTTTTACAAAAATTATTATATGAGGGGTATATGCACGATTATTTTGCAAATATGATTCAATTTAGAGAAGGATGTGATGGAGTTTTAATACCAGGTGATTTGTTATTTTGGTTAAAAAAATATCAAGATACTGAGTATTTAAAAGCTTTGTCAAGAGATTTAAAAGACTTATCTTATAATTTAAGAGTGCCCATATTTATTTCATATGGAAATCATGACTTGCCTTTTAAATCTAATAGTTTTGATAAGTCTGAAAGAGAATATTGGAGTTTAAAGAATTATTTAAATGATAGATATAATGGTGTATATGTTTTAGAAAATGAACAAATAAGATTTGGAGATACTGTAATAACTGGATTTTCTCCGTCTAGAAAAGTTTATGATACTACTATTAAGGAAAGTGAAGCGTTAGAACTTTGTTATGAGGCTTTTAAAGAATGTGGTTTTGTTTTTAATTCAGATTCTGTTAATATAATGTTATGTCATAATAATAAGTTTTTAGCTTCTCTAGGTGCTACTCAGTTTTATGGAGATTTATATAAGGATTTATCATTAATAATTGGAGGTCATTGGCACGATGGTTATTTGCCTTTTTGGTTTCAAAGTATTTTTTATGATGTGTTGAAAGATAATGGTCTTTGTGAATTAACTATGCCACCTGTTATAGATATGTGTAGAGGTATGTTTAAAGTTTCTAAAAATGGTGTTAGTGAAGTATTTCTTCCTAATGATTCAAGTGTTATAAGTTTAGCAGAAGATGAAGTATCTAGTGTGATTAATAGAAGTGTGGCAAAATATTCATGGTTTTTACCTAGTAGACCATCACTAACATGTGTAGAGATTGTTAATGATAGTAATGTTTTAAAATTAAATAAGTAAATTAAATAAAAACCTATAAAGTTATTATTTCTTTATAGGTTTCTTTATATGTAATTACTTGTTTTTTATTTTCTTCTTCTAATTTTTTAAACCACGAATTAGATTTATTAGTCTCATCAATTTTTATTAGTGTTGCAATTTTATTAATCCATAAATTCACCCCTTTTGTTTAACACAATGATATCAAAATGGTAATATTGTATTAATATTATTATTACAATGCTGCTGGAGGTATCGTAACTAAATTAACATATTGGTGGACAATGACTCTAAGAGGATAAGAGCAATCGAAAGTGAACATTTGTATATAATTTTATATCCTGGTGCTTTAAGTAGTAATTTTGTTCAAATTATAAATCAGGAGTATGTCCATTGTTATCACTAAAGTCATGTGTTAAAGTGCAGTAGAAAATTAAAATAGCACTTATAATGCTATTACATAAATATAATAATTAGTAAACCTAGGATAAGACAGTATATACTGAAATATTTTAGGTTTCCTTTTTTTACTACATTCATAAACCAACGTAGTGTAAAATATGAAACTATAAATGAGGCTATAAATCCAAGACCATAAGGTAAAATTATGTCATGAATATTGCCCATTTCTAATAAGTCTTTAATTCCTAAAAGTGTAGTTCCAAGACTTACTGGTATATATAACATAAATGAATATTTTAATGCTGTACTTCTATCTAGTCCTCTAAATAAGCCACCTATTAAAGTAGATCCACTTCTACTAATTCCTGGTACGACTGCTACTACTTGAGTAAGTCCTATTACAATAGAATCTGTTATTGATAGATTTTTATCTTTTTTAGTTCCTTTTATATTTCTAACTAGAAATAGGAATAAAGCTGTTATTAGAAAGGATATACCAACTATTTTTGTATTATTTAAACTTTCTTCTATGAAATCTTTACAAGTTACTCCAATTATACCTACTGGAATAGATCCTAAAACAATTAGCCAACAGTATTTAAAATCTGTTTTAGTTTCTTCAGTTTTATTTTTAAAGTATAAAAAGAAGTTTTTAATGAGTCTTATTATATCATCTTTATATATAAGTAATATAGCAAGTAAACTCCCAAAGTTTACAATAATTTCAAAGTTTAAATCTGATCCACCTAGATCAAAAATTTCTTTTAAAATAAAAACATGTCCACTTGAAGATATAGGTAATGGTTCTGTAAATCCTTGTACAATACCTAAGAATACATATTTTATAATTTCTATAATTTCCATATTATCACCTAATATAATTATATAATAATTATTTGATAAAAGAAATAATATTTAATAGGGAAGTGTTTAAATGATATTTAGAATTGTTATTTTTCTTTTGGGAGTAGTGATGGCTAGTCTTGGACTTTCTTTTATAATAATTTACCTAAATTTGTTAAATATGGGGTATAGTTTTTCTGAATATGTTAATTTTATTATTAGGAAGTGGGAATGTCTAATTATGATAGTTGGATTTTTCTTTATATTTTTGTCGTTATATAGAAAGGGGATTAAAAAATGATTTATGTTTATGATGTTTTAGTTAATTTAAATGAGGAAATGTATGACTTTTATGATTGGGATGAGAGTGATGATTATGTTCATGTGAGAAGAGTTCCTTTATTTAAAGTATCTTTTAATCAATATTCAGATTTAGTTAATAGGAAAGTTAAAGTTAGTGAGGATTTTTTAATTAATATTAAGGATAAAACACAAGTTTTTTCTAGTCGTAATATAGAAATAATTCCTTACAGTGCAATTTTTAGTGATGGGAAAATGGCTGTTATGGTGGAGTTTAATGATAAAGGATGTTCTTTAAGGAAGAGTAAATTTTTGATAAATGAAGAGATGGAAATATTAAATATTACTAATAGTATGAAGGAAAGTGTTGTAGATTATAATATTGTAAATAGTAGAGCTAATAGAAATAATATGATTAGAAGTGAAAGAAATGTTATTAATGTTATAGTTAAGGAGTTAGAGAATTTGAAGGATGATAAGGAAAGAATAGATTATTTATATTATGAATGGTTTGATAGTAATGAAGGTAATCTTAAATATGAAAAGTTGTTAAAAGATTTGAAGAAAAGTTTTACTAGTAAACATTTAGAGTTTCTTGATTTACTTAATTTACTTACTATTCAAAAATAAATGTATAAATTGGAAAATATTGTTTATTCTATAGTTAGAGGAGGAATAAATGAAAAAGTTTTTATTTATATTAGCATGTATGTTTTTAATGGTTGGATGTTCACTTACTAATACTCCTACTAAGAAAACAGAAGAATTATTTAAAAAATATCAAACTCTTGATAGTGCAGTTATAAGTGATTTGGAACTTACAACAGAAGGTGCTAGTTTAACTACTGAAAAGCAAAAAGAGAATTATATGAAAGCTATGAAAATGCAGTATTCAGATTTAAAGTATGAAGTTTTAGAGGAAGAATTAAATGGAGATGAAGCTACAGTAAGTGTTAAGATTTCTGTTTATGATTTTTATAAAGTTCAGAAAGATGCTAATGATTATTTAAAAGATAATCAAGATGAATTTTTAACTGATAATGTTTATGATTCTGCTAAATTTATGGAATATAAATTAAAGAATATGATGGATGCTAGCGATAGAGTTGAATATACTATTAAAGTAGATTTAGTTAAAGAAGATGATGAGTGGGTACCGCAAGCTTTTGATAAAACTACTTTAGAAAAAATACATGGAACATATGATTATGAGAGTGAATAATAATACTCTCTTTTTTTTGTAATTTTATTAGGTAGGATTGCATATACTCAAAGTGAAATGAGAAAATTAATAATTATTATAACAATTTTTGTAGTAATGATTTTACCAGTTAAGTTAAAAGCGATAGATTCTTATGTTGTTATGGATTCTGATTCTGGTAGAGTTTTAGGAAGCAGTAATATGAATGAAAGGATGTTAGTAGCTAGTACTTCTAAAATTATGACAGCTATTGTTGCTTTAGAAAATTATGAAGTAACTGATGTGTTATGTGCAGGGGATGAAATTTTAGAGGTGTACGGATCTATGATTTATATTGATAAAGGCGAATGTATGACTTTATATGATATTTTAGTAGGTCTTATGCTTAGAAGTGGGAATGATGCAGCTATGGTGATTGCGACTAATACTTTGGGGTATGATGAGTTTATAAATAAGATGAATGAAACAGCTAGTAGGATTGGTATGAAGAATACAGTTTTCTTAAATCCTCATGGACTTGATGATAAGACTAAGAATTATAGTACTGCATATGATATGGCTTTACTTATGAGGTATGCTACTAAAAATAAGCTATTTATGGAGATAACTAAAATTCCAAAGTATACAGTTACTACAACAGTGGAAACTCATTTATGGCATAATAAAAACGAACTTTTAGGAATGTATAAATTTGCTACTAGTGGTAAGACAGGATATACAGATAGAAGCGGATATATTTTCGTTTCTAGTGCTAGTAAAGCTTATGAAGATTTAATAGTAGTAACTATGAAAGATCAAGATAGATTTAATACACATAAAAAAATGTATGAAGAATATTTTGATAAGTATGATAGGTATAAAGTTTTAGATAAATATACTTTTGTTATTAAAGAAGATTATTATAAGAAGTATCATTTATATATTAAAGATGATGTATATATGATGTTAAATAAAAGTGAACTTGATAAAATTAATGTAAATGTTGAACTTGTAAAGAAGAAAAAGGTTAAGTCTGGAGATATAGTTGGTAGTGCTAAAATATATGTAGGTGGCGAATTCGTAGAGGAAGCATATATTTATGCTCTTGATAAAAATGATAAATTTAAAAGGTTTAAAAGTTGGTTGTTTTTTTGGAAATAATAATCTATAATGTACCCAGGTGTTATTATGGAAAGATTACAAAAATATATAAGTGAATGTGGTGTGACTAGTAGGCGTAAAGCGGAAGAGTTAATAAAGTTAGGGAAAGTAAAAGTAAATGGTGAAGTTGTTCGTGAACTTGGAACTAAGGTAAGTGGTAATGATGTAGTTGTTGTAAATGGTCAAGTTCTTAAAAGTGAATTAAAAGAATATTATATTCTTTATAAGCCTCGTGAGGTTATAAGTTCAGTAAGTGATAATAAGGGAAGAAAAACTGTTATAGATTTTGTAAAGACAGATGCTAGAATTTATCCAGTTGGTAGATTAGATTATGATACTACAGGAATAATAATTTTAACTAATGATGGTGAGCTTTCTAATATTCTTACACATCCTAGTAGAGATGTAGAAAAGGAATATTTTGCTAAAGTTAAAGTTTTTTTTAGTAAAGAAGATGCTGCCAAATTGTGTAAAGGTATTATGTTAAATGGTGTAAAAACTAAGCCAGCATTTTTTAAGTTAAAGAAGTATGATAAAAAAACTGATATAAGCTATGTTAAAGTTGTTATAACTGAAGGACGTAATCATCAAGTAAAAGATATGTTTATGAGTCTTGGTTATGATACTTTAAAATTAAAAAGAGAAAGGTATGCTTTTTTAGATTTAAGTGGTTTAAAAAGTGGAGAATATAGAAAGTTATCTCTTAAAGAAGTTAAGCAGCTTTATAGTTTAAAATAAAAAAAGCTATTAAGCTTCTTTTATTTCTTCTACAGTGATTGCATCTGTTGGACAATGTTCAATAGTTTCTAAGATCTCTTTTTTATCATTAGGATTAATTTCTTTGTCTAATGGTTCTGCTTGTCCCATTTCATCAAATTCAAGATAGTTATTTAAGTTATGTACACATAACCCACAGCCTATACATGCTTCTTTATTGATTTTTATCTTTTCCATGTTGTCTCCTTCCTTATATAAAGATTATATTATTCTTAATATATAAAATCAATTTTAAGTTTAAGTTATTTACATTAGTACTTCTTAATATAGGTATTTTTTGAATTGATTTAGGTAAAATATAAATGTATAATGATTATAGCTTTTATGAAGGAGTGTATAATGTTCGATTTAAGAGAAATAACAGAATTTTTTAGGGATTTTGGTAAATATTTGCTTCTTATTATTGTGATGATATTAATTTTTACATTTATTGTTGTGTTTCAGCCAGTAGCGGGTAATTCTATGAATCCTACTTTAAAAGAAGGTGATGTTATACTTGTTTCAAAGTTGTCTAAGAGTTTTCTAAGAAATGAAATTGTAACTGTTATTGTTAATGATAAATCTTATGTTAAAAGAATTATAGGTCTTCCTGGAGAAGAAGTACATTATTTAAATGATGTTCTTTATGTTAATGATGTTGGGTATAAAGAAGATTTTTTAAGTGAAGAAGTTGTTACTAATAATTTTATGTTTGTAGATATATGTTCTATAGAAGATTGTCCTCTTGGAGTGATTCCAGAAGATATGTATTTAGTTTTAGGTGATAATAGAAGTGAATCTAGTGATAGTAGAGATCCTTCTTTTGGACTAGTGAGTAAAGAGCAAATTAAAGGTAAAGCTATTTTTAAAATTTGGCCTATAAATAGGTTTGGTGGTATTAATTAATGTCCTTAGAAATAAGGATTTTTCTTTTTAGTGTTGGTTTGCAATTTTTATAATTTCGATGTATAATTAAAATAACTCAAGATAGCATCAAGGTATACGTTTTTAATATTTTGAGTAATATCTTAAAGGAGACCAACTATGAATAGTCAATAGTTTTTTGAAAAAAGCTTAAAAATTTT
>CANSAJ010000036.1 GCA_947644695.1 uncultured Bacillota bacterium
AATTAGCCGAGTCGACACCCTGCGTAGACATGCATGAAATGCTTGGCTAAGTAGGCAACGCCTGTGCTTGCAAAATAAGGTACAAGATAAATTTAGTAGTATTTTGTAATAAAAATAAGATAAATTAAGTGGGAATTTTATTCCTGCTTTTTATGTGTAGATTTTAGTCATGTATTTTAGTATAATGTTAGTGAAGAGACCAACTATAATATGTCAATAGAAAATGATATATTTTGAAAATAGTATGAAATAGTGAAAAGTTGGCACTCAAAAATCTGGAAAATTTAATTGTTTTTAAAACGTTCCAGTAAAATGTAAGAAAATGAAATCAATTTATTCCAATTTCCTTTTGACAGTTTCATTTTAATTGTTTTGATTATAGTCGTTTTAATCATCAATTTTTCAAAAAATGAAAAATTAATAATTAAACGCCATCAAATGTAACAATTAAAACTTCTCTATCAAAAGTTTTCTCGGCATAAAATGATTAATTTTCAATTTGTTCTTTGAATTCAACATTTTCTTTAATGATATGAAATATTACTCTAACTAGTTTATGAGCAATATGACACACTGCATTATTATGTGATTTACCTTGAGATAATTTTCTGTTATAATATTCTTCGTAAGTTTTAGAGTTCCAGATAATTATACTGGCAGCTTTAATAAGTGCATAGCGAAGAAGTTTAGAACCGCGTTTAGACATTTTAACAATATTAGCATTAAAGTTACCTGATTGTTTAACAGAAGGATCTAAACCAGCAAATGCAAGTAATTTACAAGGACTAGAAAATCTATCTATGTTACCAATTTAACTGATAATGATTGAACCAAGAGTATAAGAAATACCAGGGATAGTTAAAATAACAGAGTTTAGCTCATCCATAATTTCTTTAATCTTATAATCAATGTCACTAATTTGTTCATTTAATAATTCAATCTGTTTAAGGGAATGTTTGATTTGAATTGAAAGTGAGGAGTTGTTAACACCAATAGAAGATTTAGCTAGTTCTTTTAATTTAGTTGCTTTATCCAATCCAAAATGTCCTTTAGAAGCTTTTCTTAAGAGATTAGTAAGTGCATCTATACGAGTGTTAGAAATATCTTTAGGAGTAGGATAAATAGATAATAAAGTATAACAACTTTTTTGATGAATAGACTTAAAAACTAGGTTTAGTTCAGGAAAAAGTTGATCGACAAAAGCCACTAATCTAGTTTTAAGTTTAGAACGATATTTAATCACATCATCTCTATGTCTACACAAACTTCTAAGTTCTAATATTTTAATATCTTTAGAAACAAAAGGTGTGTAATGTTTTAACATAAGAGATTGAATAATTAACTTAGTATCAATTTTATCAGTCTTAGTTTTTCTAATATTACTACTTCTTAAAGCATCAGTTTGGATAGGATTAATAATACCTATATTAAAGCCATTGTTGTGAAGGAAGTTAATAAGATTTTCACCATAGTGACCAGTAGATTCTAAACCAACTAATGATTCAAAAATAGGAATGTTATGTTCTTTAAGTTTATTCAAAAAGAACTCAAAACCATTAAAAGAATTTTTAACAAGGAATGCATCAATAATAATATCACCATTAGAATTGGCAACAGATGCAAAATGATTTTCTTTAGCTATATCAAAACCAATATAAAACATAAAAATCAACTCCAATCTAAAATAATATTTTTGACAACTGTGTTCCACTAAGTTTTATTCATGTAACCTTGCTGGAGATAAAAAGTCGAAGCTTTATCCAACTAATAACCATTTAAAATAAAACTGTGGCATTAGTCTCTATTAGAATAGTCAAAGCTATAAGGTGAAACAGAAAAGTCCACAGTGGTCGGAACATATTATATCAAAAATATTATATAAATAAAGGAAAGGATATAATATGTTGGTTCTTTAAATAAGAACTAATTATATTATACAAGGTGAAGTTATGAAGTTTGACCAAGTTGAACTATCAAATGTAGCTGTAAGAGTTAGTCAGTATCCTACTGATGAGAAACCTGAGTTTTTAATTTTAGGTAGAAGTAATGTTGGTAAGAGCAGTTTTATAAATTGTTTAGTAAATAGAAAGAATATTGCTAGGACTAGTAGTAAGCCTGGTAAGACACAGACATTAAATTTTTATAATATAGATAGTATTTGTTATTTAGTTGATGTTCCTGGTTATGGTTATGCAGCTGTTAGTAATAAGAAGCAAGAGAAGTTTGGTTTAATGATAGAAGAGTATATTATGAATAGACCTAATTTAAAGCATGTGTTTTTACTCGTTGATTATAGGCATAAGCCTAGTGAGAATGATTTACTTATGTATGACTTTTTAAAGTATTATAATTTATCTGTTACAGTAGTTTGTACAAAGTATGATAAAGTTAAAAAGAGTGCTAAGACAAAGCAAGATAAGTTAATTAGTTCTACTATAGATATAGCTATGGGTGATGATATAGTTAATTTTAGTAAGATTACTAAACAAGGTAGAGATAGAGTTATAGAGATTATGGTTAATAAGATGATGAGTTAGTTTTTTTAACTCTTTTTAATTTTTTGTGATATAATAAGCGATGGTGAGGTTTTTATGAGAGATTATTCATGTAAAGATGAAAGTGTTGATTTTATAAAAAATTATAAAGTTGATGCTGGTATAATTAAAGTAAATTATGCTAATGGACTAGTAGATGAGAAGTTATTATCTACTGATAATGAGAGAAGACTATTAGAAGAGATGAAGGAACAAGTATTAGGTGCTGATAAGTTTAGATATTTAAATAAAGTTGCTTTTTTAAAGTCTATTAGAAAATTTTTAAAGTTGGGTGCTTTTGGTTCTTTTGTGTCTTTATTAATGTTTTTTAGTAAGTCACCTTCTATTTTAATGGCAATACTAGTTGCTATAGTTGCTGTTTTAATGGTTGTAGAAGGTGTTAAATCATTTATTTCATTAAGTAATTTAATTGATTTAGATAAGAATATGTGTTTTATAAATAATGAGGTTACTCTTAATAAGATATTAAATATAATACATAGTTCTACAGATAGAAGAAGATTATTTATGAGATCAAATATGGTTTTAACTTTAAATGATATGGATCATGTATCTTATATGCAGTTACAGCATTTGTTAAGTCTAGCTTCAGAGAATGGTTTAGAAGTTAACTATTCTTATAAAAGAACTTATAAGAATAGTTAATATAAGAATTAAAAATAATAAATTTATGTTAAATTGGTTAAGAGAAGTAGAATAATTATTTTAGATTGTTTTATGAAGTATTTAAATGTTACAGATGTGCATTTATTAGCTTTTAATGATAGTAATGAAGAGTTTCAAGATAATTTAGATATTTTATTTCAATCTATAGGGATAAGAGATGGTATTCTTGGAGTAATAGATCCTTCTAAAAGAAGAATGGTAAATGAAGCAATTAGAAGAGCTAGAGAGTCAATTAGAGATCCTTATAGATATAGGATTTGTGACTTACCTGATAATTTATGTAGTATAGAATTAAAGAATAAGTTAGTTAAAAGATATGAGTATTTATATGATATCAAGAATGATACTTTTGAAGAAATAAAAGAAGTTTTAAGAGAGAATGGAAAGATTTCTATTAGGTGTTTAGTTCAATTAGAAATGATTTTTAGAATGTATGGAGTTAGTTTATTTGATAATTTACCAGGAGTAGTTAGTGATACTGATAAGTGTATTCTTTTTGTAATTAGAGAAAGCGTATCTGGTGTTTTAGGAACTTTTAGTAGTGTAGAATTTCAACTTTATTCTGAAGGAGATACACCTTATGTTAAGCTTTTAGATATTTAGTTTTTTTTGGTTGTAATTGACTTTTATGTTATTATTTTCTATAATGTTTTTAGGATATGGAGGGAAGCTAGTGAAGAATAATAAGTCTGGTTTTACTTTAACTGAAATTTTAATAGTTATAGTTATTATAGGTATTATTATATCAATAGCTATTCCTAGTGTTATTGCAATTAGAAAGAGAATTAATGAACGTCTTTTTGAGGCTAAGAAGGAACAAATTTTAATAGCGGCTGAGTTATATGGCAGAGATAAGAATTTTACTACAGATACTATTATTTATGTTTATGATTTAATAAATGAGAAGTATTTAAAGGGTGAGATAGAACAGAATGATAGTAATTGTAGTGGTACTAATACGAGTAATGGTTGTATTTTGAATCCTATAGATGATAGTAGTCTTAATAATTCAAAGATTTTAATTAAGAGGAATGGTAAGTCTATTATTGCTATTTGGGATGGAGAGTTAGGCAGTGGTGAAGAAGAGGATTTAATAGGATCTGTTAAGGATGAGCTTCAATGTGATACGATTACTGAGAGTGAACCTTGTTTATATCCGGGAGATGATCCTAATAATTATCTTTATTATAGTGGTGTTATGTGGAGAATTATGGGTATTTATTTAATTGATGGTAAAGAAGTTTTAAAAATAGTTACTGATGATAACGTAGTATGGGAAATAAGTGCTTAGAACTTTAAGTTCTGGGTTTTATTTTTGTTTAAAATAGTGTAGAATATATGTTACAAAGGGAGGCAAGTGAATTATGAAAAAGAATACAGTATGTTTAGTTGGTAAGCCTAATGTAGGAAAGAGTACTTTGTTTAATAGATTAGTTGGTAAGAAAATTAGTATTATAGAAGATATTCCAGGTGTTACTAGAGATAGAATTTATGCGAGTGCTAATTACGATGATACGTCTTTTTATTTAATTGATACTGGTGGTATAGATATTAGTGGAAGTTCTTTTAATGAAGAGATTAGAGCTCAGGTAGAGATTGGCATTATGGAAAGTGATGTTATAGTTTTTGTAGTTGATGGTAAAGAAGGTGTTACTAGTAATGATTTACTGATTAGAGATATGCTTCGCAAGAGTGATAAGAAGGTAATAGTTGCTATTAATAAGGTAGATAATAAGTTAAGTGAAGAGAATATGTATGATTTTTATACATTGGGTTTTGATGATTATGTAGGTATTAGTGCTGAACATAATATAGGTATCAGTGATTTAATGGATAAGGTTACAGAGAATTTTATGATGGTGGAAGAAGAGGAAGATAATAGGTTAAAGTTTTCTGTTATAGGTAGACCTAATGTAGGAAAGAGTAGTTTAGTTAATGCTTTACTTAATGAGGAAAGAGTTATAGTTAGTGATATTGCTGGTACTACAAGGGATGCTATTGATACAATTTTGAAGTATGATGGAGAAGAGTATGTTTTAATTGATACAGCAGGACTTCGTAAGAAGGGTAAGATTTTTGAGAGTGTTGAGAAGTATAGTCTTCTTAGAAGTATGAGGGCTATTGATAGAAGTGATGTGTGTATTTTAGTTATTAATAGAGAAGAAGGTATTATCGAGCATGATAAACATATTGCTGGGTATGCTTTAGAAGCTGGAAAAGCTATTGTTATTGTGGTTAATAAATGGGATACTGTTACTCTTGATAAGGATAAAGAGATGAAGAAGTGGAAACAAGATATTAAGAATAACTTTCAATTTATTCCTTATGCTAAGGTGTGTTTTTTAAGTGCACTTACTAGAAAGAGAATAGGTACTCTTATGCCACTTATTTTAGAGAGTTATAATAACGCTATTAAGGAAGTTAAGACAAGTGTTATAAATGAAGTTATTTTAGATGCTTTTATGGAGACTCCGCCTCCATCATATAAAGGTAGAAGATTAAAGATTTATTTTACACATCAAAGTGGTATAAAGCCACCTAGGTTTGATATTGAAGTTAATAGTAAGGGATTAGTTCATTTTAGTTATCATAGATATTTAGAAAATAAGATAAGAGAGAATATTGATTTTAGCGGTACTCCTATTGTTTTGCAGTTTAAAAATAAGGGAGAATAAGCATTCGTATCAAAAACATGAAAATATTCAAGGATATTCGTATCGAAAATATGAATATCCTTGAATTTTAAGTGTTAATGTTGAGTTATAATATTAATACACAGATTATATTAGGAATATTTGATGTGAGTGTCGTCCTCCAATCTTGAGAGAAAGGAGGGATAAAAATGAAGAAAAGAACTTTTATTATAAAAGTCCTTCGATATATTGCTATCATTTTATTAGAGGTGACATTCACTTGCAGAATCAAATGTTCCTCTTTTTTATTATATGCAAGTTTCCTTGACATATTTATAGTAGGATATTTCTTGAATTTTGTCAAAATGTCAATTGGCTTTTTAATTAAATAAAATTCATGGTCAAAAAATAGAAACTCACATATACTACATTAGAGGTGGGTTAAATGTCTAAAGAAGATTTATTTGATAGGATTGAAAAGAAAACTAATGTTAATAAGGATACTATTATTAGTTTGGCTAGGAAACTACAAGATGGTGATTTTAAAAATGAAGAGAATCTTAGAAGTATTATAGAAGAAATTAGTACGATTACTGGAAAAGAAGTAAGTAAAGAGAAGGAAGATAAAATAGTGGAAATGGTTATTAATGATAAGGTGCCTTCTAATATTGATAAGTATGTTTAGTTCTAGATATAGAACTTTTTTCTTTAATATGATAAAATCCTTTATAGGAAGGGATGAAAATATGGATAATTATGATTTACTTAATAATGATAAAGAATTAAATAATATTATTGATTCAATAAATAAAGTTAATGAAAATAGCTTATTTGCTTGTCACGGAAGGTATCATTTTACCTTTGTAATAAAAACTATAGAAGAATTATTAACGAAATTGAATTATGGTGAGGATATTATTGAATTAGGAAAAATTGCAGGTTTATTACATGATATAGGTGCAGTAGAAGGAAAAAAAGGACATGCACAACGAAGTAGTGAAATGTGTATACATTTTTTAGATAAAACAACATTATCGCAGGAAAATAAAAATATAATAATTCACGCAGTTGAGGATCATTCAAATGGTGATGAAATAAATAGTCCAGTTGGAGCAGCTCTTTTATTTGCAGATAAAATTGATTTGTCAAAAAATAGAGTTTTAGAATTAGGTAAACAAGATCACTTTCATAATAACTTATTAAATGTAGAAGAGGTTATTTTAAAAGTTGAAGATAAGAATATAATAATAAATTATATTGTAAATGATAGATTTTCTAGAGAAATATTTGAGGAATGGGAAAAAGCTATAACTATTCCTATTAAGGCTAGTACTTATTTAGGATGTAATTGTATCTTTCAGTTTAATGGTGAGATGTAGTTGATTTAGTTTAAAAAATAGAAACCAAATGGTTTCTAAATCATATAAAGGTTATTATCTATAGTTATGTCTTCATCTATAGTACCTGCATTTTCTAGTTTTCTAAGTCTTTGATCAATTCTTCTTATTTGCCTTTCTAATTTTGTTATTCTTTCATCGTAGTCATTTGTATTAGTACCATAAATCATGTTATTATTTGGTATATTATTGTTAGGCATAACATTTGGTCCATAAGCTTGATAACTTGCATTCATGTTGTATCCTGATGGGCCTTGCATAGGCATAAAGTTAGGTTCTGTGAATCCTCCAGTTTGATAATTTCCATAAAACATATCTCTATTATCTTTCATAAAATCCCTCGTTTCACAGTATTATATGACAAAAACCATAAAAATGTGTATAATGATATTGGTGAATTTGTAAGTATGAGACTTAAACATATTAAAGGTAGTGAGATGATTGTTAAAGAATCTCCAGTTGTTATAAATAATCCAAGGGATTATAAAGGAAATTTTAAAAGTATATTTGGAAATAATAATAAGATTTATTTAGAAGTAGGTATGGGAAAAGGAAACTTTATAATAGAGCATGCTAGAAGAAATAAAAATATTAATTATATTGGTTTTGAAAAATATCCAAGTGTTATATTGGGTGCGATTAAAATAATTGAAGAAGAGAATCTTAAGAATTTAAGGATTATTTGTGAGGATGCAACTTGTATAGATGAGATTTTTTATAAAGAAATAAGTAAGCTTTATTTGAATTTTAGTGATCCTTGGCCTAAGAAAAGGCATGCTAAAAGAAGACTTACTAGTCCTAATTTTTTGAAGAAATATGATAGTATTTTTAAATCTATAAAGGTTATTGAACAAAAGACTGATAATGATGATTTATTTTCTTATAGTTTAGAGTCTTTTAAAGAAGCTAAATATAAAGTTTTGAAGAAGAATATTAATTATTTTGATTCTATTAGAACTGAGTATGAGAGTAAATTTATTGCCAAGGGAAAGAATATAAATTATGTAAAGGTTTTTAAGTTTTGATGTCAATTTTTGTAAAAGATTTGACTATAAAAAGACACTATTAATTTGTTTTAATGTTTGCTATAATTATAAAAGAAGTGGGTGGACTAATGAAGAGAATTATAATTTTATTTTCAGTTTTTCTTTTAGTAGGCTGTACTAATTCTTTATCAAGTACACTAACTTATGAGTCATCAATAATGACAGTAGTAAAAGAAGAAAAGATAGCTAATACTAATGGAAAAGGTTTTAAATATTATAAACCTAGAGATTTTTCTCTTTTAGAAGATAATATATATAATCATGTTTTACTTAATAAGGGGAATAAGTATTTTGTTAATATTGATATAAATGGTTATTATAGTAAACATAAAGAAGATTATGATGTTAATTCAGATGTTTATTATAGTTATAAATTTTATTTTAATGATATAAATGGATTTGTAGAGATAAAAGAAGGAAATAATAATTACTTTTATATAAAAATGATGTATAATTATAGTAATATAGAGGTAAGTGTAAAAGAGAATGAAATAAAGGAAGCTATTATTAATTCAGCAGTTATTCTTTCTTCTATACAATATAATGATAAAGTTATTTCTCATTTAATAAGTACAGGTGATTTAAATTCTAAGGAGACTACTTATGAAATTGCTAAACCACCAAAAGATGAATCTAATAAAAATATACTTGATTATAATTATGGTAAGTATGAAGAGTAATATTAAGGAAGAGGTGTTTTATGGGATTATTTGGTAAGATTAAAAATATATTCTATGATGAAGAAATAGTAGAGATAGAAGAACCAGCCCAAGAAACTAGAAGGGAAGAAAGACCAAGAATAGAAGAAGTTCGTTTACCTAAAAGAGAAGTGGTTAAAGAGCCTGCCCCAGCTCCTAAGCCAGTTTCACCTGTTTATAGTGAAAGAGAACTTTTTAAAACAGAAACTAGTTTTAAGTTTCCAGTTATAGATGAAGAAGAGGAAGAAGTAGAGCCTGTTAGAACTAGAACTAGACCCTCTATATTAGACTATGATTTTAATTATTCTAGAAGGCAAGAGAAACCATCTATACCTGAGGTTAAGACACCAGAAAGAAGTTATTCTGATAGAAGTCATAGTAATGACAGAAATATTAATGATAGATTATATGGAGATAGGCAAAATAGTAATAGTAACACTAATATTAATAGTAGTAGTGGTTATAATAATAAAAGTAGTAATTCAACTGGAAAAGTATTTAGACCTAGTCCCATCATAAGTCCAGTTTATGGAGTATTAGATAAGAATTATAAAAAAGAAGAAATTATTGAAAGACAGCATCAACCAATAAGACATAATCAATCAGAGATGAATTATGATTCTGTTAGAAGAAAAGCTTATGGTACTCTTGAAGATGAACTTCAAAGTACATTGTCTAAGATAAGTTCTAGTACTACTGAAGAGGTTATGCAGACTATTGAAGAAGTTGAGAATTTAGATACTGAGAGTAATAGTAAGAGTATAGAAGATTTATTGAATGAGATTGAAGGCAATCATGATTTATCTAATGTTACTATTGGGGAGATAGAAGAGAGAATTAAAGATAAGATAGAAGAAGAAGAAAATGATACATTTGTTAGAGATATGGAAGAATTTAAAAAACAAGTGGACAAGCCTGTTTCATCTCAAAGTGTAGAAACTAAAACCCCAGAACCTGAGGAAGAAGGATTTGATAAAACTTTAGAGCATGACTTATTTAATTTAATTGATTCAATGTATGAGGAAAGAGAGGGAGAATAATGGTATTAGAAGATGCTTTAGTAGTTTTAATTTATATATCGCTTATAGTTTTTATCATAGCACTTATAGTTTTGTGCATAAAATTAATTGGCACTTTAGGTAGAATAGATAAGTTAGTTGATAATGTTACTAGAAAAGCAGAGAGTTTAGATGCATTATTTGATATGATAGATTATACTACTAGCAAATTTGGAATGCTTGGGGAAACTTTGGTTGGATCAATAAAAGGTTTTATTAAAAGAATATTTAATAGAAAGAAAAAATATGAAAGCGAGGGAGATTTTTATGAGTAAAAAGAGAAGTGGTTTAGGTAAATTTATTTTAGGTGCAGGTATAGGTGCAGGATTAGCATTATTATTTGCTCCTCAAGAAGGAAGTAAGACTAGAAAGGAATTAAAGCAAAAATTTGATGAGTTAGTAGATAAAGTTAAAGCTTTAGATCCTGAAGATGTAAAAGCAGATATTTTACAAAGAGTAGAAGAGTTAAGAATGGAAGTAGCTGATTTGGATAAAGAAAAAGCAATTAGTATTGCTAAGAATCAGGCTAAAAAAGTTCAAAAGAAAGCAGAAGAGTTATATGAAGTTGCTAAAGAAAAAAGTACTCCTGTAGTTGAAAAGGCTGTTAAGGAAGTAAAAGAAGTTACTTTGAAAGCTGCTAAAGAAGTAGTTAATAGACTTGAAGATGAAGAAACTGGAAATGTTAAAAGTTCTAATAAGAAACCTAAGAAAGCATAGGTTTTTTATTTTGTGTGAAGATGATATAATGTTTTTAAAAGGAATGTGGATTCAATATGGAAAAGATGAATTTAAAATGGAATTATACTAATAAAATGGTTAATGATTTGCTTAGAGTTATTAAAGCTAAAGAGATTGTTGATTTATTAGAAATTCCAATCTTTATAGAAGAAGAAATAAAAAGAGAAACAATTGCTAAAAGAGTTCATTTTTCTACAAAGATAGAAGGAAATAATTTAAATTTAGATCAAGTTAAAGATATATTAGAAAAAGATAATTTTTCACATGAAAGAAATGTTTTAGAGGTTAGAAATTATTATAATGCTTTGATGTTTTTAAGTGTGGAATCAGAGTTTAATGATAGTATGACAGAAGATTTAGTTTTAAAAGTTCATAATCTTGTTGTAGGTAAAAGTTTAACTTTTAAAAATAGTTATAGAAAGAGTCAGAATGTTGTAGCTGATTCTATATCAGGAAATATTGTATATATGCCACCAGAAGCGAAAGATGTTTCTATATTGATGAAACAAATAATAAGGGAATTTAATTCTAATAAGTTTAAGGATATTCCGCTTCCAATTAGAGCTGGAATTTTTGCATATGAGATAGTTACTATACACCCATTTATGGATGGTAATGGTCGTACTGCAAGATTACTTGCAACATATATATTGAAGTCAAATAAATATGATTTAAAAGGATTTTATGTGATAGTGTGAAAAGTTTTATGAAAAACTAAGCACTAAGTGAAAATGGTATTAAT
>CANSAJ010000037.1 GCA_947644695.1 uncultured Bacillota bacterium
ATTTAGTTGGATTGGTTTGACAAACCTACACTGTGCATTTATTACTTCTTTGCCATACTTCTATTTTAAATGCACAGCTGCAGAGAATTAAGAGTCTTAGGACTCTTTTATTGTGGTGAAAACTCTGTTATAATATGATGGTGAAAAAAGGAAGTGGACGTTGTGAATTTACCTAATATGTTAGATGCTAAAAAGAGAGATAAAAATGCAGTTATAGATAATTATCAATATAAAGAAGTTAAGATAGATGAGAGTTTAGTAGGAAAGAAATTTTTTGTGAGAACTTATGGTTGTCAAATGAACGAGCATGATGGTGAGAAAGTTAAAGGAGTCTTAACTAGTCAAGGATTAATTGAGACTTCTGTTTTGGAGGAAGCTGATATTATTATTTTAAATACATGTGCTATAAGAGAGAATGCTCATGATAAAGTATTTGGATTTATGGGACTTATTAAAAAAATGAAGGAGACTAAACCTAATTTATTAATGGGAATATGTGGATGTATGGCTCAGGAAGAAAGTGTGGTTAATGAAATAAGAAATAAATATAAATATGTTGATTTTATTTTTGGTACTCATAATTTAGATAATATGATTTCTGTTATTAATGAACGTGTTACTTCTGGTAAACAAAATATAGAAGTTTATAGTGTGCTTGGTAATGTGTGTGAAGGAATTCCGGAAGTTAGAGATAATAAATATAGTGCTTGGGTTGATATTATTTTGGGTTGTGATAAATTTTGTACTTATTGTATAGTTCCTTATACTCGTGGAACTCAAAGGAGTAGAAAAATTGAAGATATAATCGAAGAGGTAAAAGGTCTTCAAAAACTTGGTTATAAAGAAGTAACTCTTCTTGGTCAGAATGTAAATGCATATGGAAAGGATTTGTATAGTGATAAAACTCTTGCTGATTTACTTAGAGCTGTTAGTGATACAGGAATAGAGAGAATACGTTTTGTTACTAGTCATCCATGGGATTTTACAGATGAGATGGTTGATGCAATAGCAGAGTGTGATAATGTAATGCCTTATGTACATTTACCAATTCAATCGGGTAGTGATAGAATTTTAAAGTTAATGGGTAGAAAGTATACAGTGGATGAATATATTGATTTATATAATAAAATTAGAAGTAAGGTAAAAGATGTTAGTATAACTACAGATATTATTGTTGGTTTTCCAGGAGAGACAGAAGAGGATTTTGAGTGTACATTAAAAGTGGTTAATGAATGTAAATTTGACGGTGCTTTTACTTTTGTGTTTAGTCCTAGAGAGAATACACCAGCTGCTTTACTTAAAGATGATACTCCTTTGGATGTTAAAAATGATAGATTACATAAGCTTAATGAAATTGTTAATAAATATAGTAATGAAGCAAATCAGAAAATGGTCGGTAATGTCTATAAGTGTTTAGTTTTAGGAAAAAGTGAAAAAGATCAGAGTAAGTTTATGGGTTATACAGAAAATATGAAACTTGTTAATATTATTAGTGATGACAATGTAATTGGAAAAATAATTGATGTTAGGATAGATGAGGCTAAAAGCTTTAGTTTAAATGGCACTCATGTGGATGAATAATGGGAAAAATAATAATTTATGATTTTGATGGAACACTTACACCTTATTCAATTCCTAAATTTGGAATATTAGAAAAATGTGGTTTTAAAGATGGTACAATTTCTTTAGAATTTTTAGATTTAGTAAAATTAAACATGAAAGAAGATAATTCTACTTTATATGATTCTTTTGTAAAAGTTCTATTTAATTTAATTAAAGAAAATGATTTTTTATTAACAGAAGAAAATATAACTTTTGGTTATGATAATCTTCAATATAATAAAGGTGTGTTAGAATTTTTTGATATGTTACAAGAGAGTGGTGTTAAAAATTATTTACTTAGTTCTGGATTTAAAGTGTGTTTAGAGAAGACTGTTATTAGTAAGTATTTTGAGAAAATTTATGGTACTTTATTTTCATATGGAGAAAACAAAGAAATTAATGGGATTGCTGACATGGTAAGTGACTTGTGTAAGCAAGATAAAATAAAAGAGATTTTAGAAAATAATAATATGAAAGATACAAGTGAAATCATTTATATAGGTGATGGTCTTACTGATTATTATGCTATGGATTATGTTAAGAAAAATGGTGGCACTTCTGTTCTAGTTTATAGTGATGAAAATGATTTTATTATAAATCAGATGGAAGAAAAAGGTGTTGTTAGTGTTAAGTTTTTAGCTGATTATAGTGATGATAGTGATTTAACATTATTTATTAAAAAAGTATGTAATATAAATTAGTAATCACAATATATAGTTTTTTATCATATATTAGTATAGGTGATTATGATGTTTAAGGAAATTGTTACTAAAGCAGTAATCGGTAAGGGTAGAAAAACTTTTAGAAATAAGTATGAAGCTATTACTACTGATAGTATAGACACAATATTAGGTTGTTGGGTAATTAATCATACAATGAGTGGTTTTAATGATAATGGTAAAGTTAAAATAATGGGATCTTTTGATGTTAATATATGGTATAGCTATGATAATAATACTAAGACTAGTGTAGAAGCTAGAAAAATTAATTATACAGAAAGAGTAAATGTTCATCTTAAGAATACTAGTGTTTTAACAAATGATAGTGAAATAATTATTACTAGTTTAAAGAATCCTACAGTTATTGATGTAAGTTCAAGAAATAATATTATTAATTATGAGATTGAAAAAGAACTTGGTATTGAAATTATAGGAGATGCTAAGGTTAAAATTCAAATTATGGAAGATGCATATGAAGACTATGATATTATAGATGAAGAGATGAGTGAAGAAGAAATAAGTGATATAATTGATAATGAAATAAATGAAGATTATTTAAAAGAAGGCGATAATTAAGTCTTTTTTTGTTATAATTATTTATAGATAAAGAGATGCAGGATTTATGATTTTAAATAATTATGGTGGAAAAGCTAATTCGTTGATTAAGGTAAGAGATGGAGGATTTAATGTTCCGAAGTTTTTTATATTAAGTAGTGAAGATTTTGAAGAATTTTTGGATTTTAATAATTTAAGAAAATTGATAGAAGTATTATTTAAAGATAAAAAATATTCTGAAATAAAGAAGTGTATTTTGAACGCAGAATTTCCAGATAGTTTAAAGAAGAAAATAGAAGAGAAGTATAATGAGTTAGATTCTGATATTTTAAGTGTTCGTTCTTCAGCATTTAATGAAGATGGTGTATCTAAATCTTTTACTGGACAGTATAAGTCTATTTTAAATGTTACTTTCGATAATTTATATCAATCTATAAAAGAGTGTTGGTGTTCTTTATATGAAGAAAATGTTTTAGTGTATTCTGATAAAGATGATTTGTTTGGTATGAATCTTGTTATACAAAGTATGATTATATCTGATTATGCAGGAGTTGCTTTTTCTTTGGATGTTACAAGTGAAACTGGTAATTATTCACTTATTGAGATTGTGAAAGGCAGTGGAGAAAATTTAGTATGCTTCCAAGATAACTCCTACAAAGTTACTTGTTAGAAGGAAGACATTATATTCAGATTTAATAATAGGTGATATTTTAATAGATTCTAATATTATAGAAGAGTTAGAAAGAATTTTATTAGAGATAGAAAAATTTTATGGTGTTCCTGTAGATGTAGAGTATGCTATTTTAAATAGTGATATTTATATTTTACAGGCACGTCCGATTACAGCAAGTTGAGAAACCCCTATACCTTATTTTTTCTCTATTAAGAGACCTATGTCTATTGTAGAAGAGGAAATATATTATAAAGGTGAATATGAAGGGATAATGGGATTAACTAGAGATTTATATTATTTTAAGCCTTTGTTTATATATGATAAGATTCAAAATAATTGTCATATTTATTATAATGAATTAGATTTAGAAGAAGATCCAAGCATGATGTATTATTATATGGATAAAGATTTTGAAAAAGTTAAGGAGTGTTATGAGCAATTAAAAGAAGATGTAAAGTATCTTAATAATGTAATTAAAAGTAAAAATAGTATAAAAATAGAAGAGTTTATTGATAAATTAATTTTTGTTTATCCATTTAGTTCTTTAGGATAATTAGCAGGTCATTTTAATAACGTATCTGATAGAGTTAAAGATATTTTATTTGATTTTCGTAATAATTATGATTTTATAATTCATGATGCTACTCAATATTTAATGGAAGAATTAATTAAGATGTTGCCTGAAGAATTAGTTAAATTAAGTGATTTTATAACATTAAAAGAATATATATCTAAGGATTTTCCTAGTATTGATGAATTAATGAAAAGAAAAAATGGTTATATTTATTTTGGTAATTTATATGTTTTAGATGATTATGATTTATGGTTTAAAAATAATAATAGGTATATAAAAAAAGAAAATTTTAATAATGAGTTAAAGGGTCAAATTGCGTATTCAGGTGAAGTAATAGGTAGAGTTTCTAAAGTGTATAGTTTTAATGATTTTAGTAAATTTAATAAAGGGGATATATTAGTTACGCCTATGACAGTTCCAAATTTTGTGAAAATTATGAAAGATGCTAGCGCAATAGTAACTGATGAAGGTGGTGTTACTTGTCATGCGGCTATTGTTTCAAGAGAATTTAAGATCCCTTGTATTGTAGGATGTAAGAATGCAACTACTATTCTTTCTGATGGAGATTTAATAAAAGTTAATGCTAATATTGGTCAAATTGAGATTATATCAAAAAGTGAATAAATGTGGTATAATTAGTAAGGAGCGTGATTTTTGTGAAGAAAATATTATTAATAGGAACGATTGTTATTTTATCTGTTGTTTTTGCAAGTAATCTTTATGCAAGAGGTTTTTATCATCATGAAGAGGTGTGTGATAGAGAGGACTGTCCTAGAAGAAATCAAGTTAGTGATACTACAAACAATGTTGATGATGCAGTTAATGAAGTAACATATTATGATTGTGGAAATCCAAATTGTCATAGGACAGATGAGCATACACATTATCAAGGTGGAAATGAAGTAACTTACTATGATTGTGGAAATCCAAATTGTCATAGGACAGATGAACATACACATTATCAGCAAAATACTGGATATCATCATGGTAATGGACAAAATCATTCTCATGGTAGACATCATAGATAGAAAAGATGACATAAAAGTCGTCTTTTAATTTTAAAAAGTGGTATAATATGATAAGCAACTTGAAGTTTATTTATTGCAACTGAGTGTTTTGTTATAATTTATGAGGTGATTTTTAATGAAGAAGTTTTTAAATTTTGTTAAGGTTAATAAAGAAATATTATTATTTTGTATTTTAAGTATTTTTATAGAGTTATTTGCAATAACATATACAACTTGTGATTTTTATTTGAGTAAGCCGCTTTATCCTTTGTTAGTATTGTTATTTTTTGCTTGTATAGTCTATTTGGTTAAAAATAAATTTATAAGAGTTATTTTAAGTTCGATTCTTTTATGTGGACAAGTAGCATTAGATGTTTCTTTTATATTTTTGTATGATTCTAATGGAACTGTTTTTGAATGGGCTATGTTTAATCAAAGAACTGATGCTTTTGGTACACTTGAGACTTATGATTTACAATATGGTTTTATAGGTATATGTGTAATTTTTATACTTTTGTATCTTATTTCAATGTTATTTATGCTTTTTAAAGATAAAAAGAGTGATAGAGCTATTAAGTATAATTATTCTATTAAACAGTGTGTTATTTGTCTTTCTTTTATGATTATTAGTTTAATTAGTGTTTTGTTAATTCCAATTGTAGAAACTTATAAAGGAAAAGATACTATTTATACTGATAGATTATATAGTGAAACAGCTAATAATTATCAATCTATTGGCATGGTTAGTAATGGTATTTATCAAGTTATTAGTGGTAAAACAGTGGTTAATGTAAGTGATGTATCTAAAGTAGATGATTTTATTTATGAAGATAGAATATTGAAAAGTGATTATTATGGTGTTAGTAAAGATAATAATTTGGTTTTAATTTTAATAGAAAGTGGTGAATGGTATCCTTTTACAAAGTATCCAGAGTTAAGTGAAAAGTTATTTCCTAATTTAAGTAAGTTTATGAAAGAAGGGCTTATAGCTACAAATTTTTATCAAAAAGAAAAGACTGATGTAAGTGAAGCTCTTTCTGTGCTTGGGAATTATCCTACTGGTAAATATATAAATTATGATTTTTCAGATAATAGTTATCCTTTTGCTTTGCCAAGTTTATTAAATCATTATGATAATGATATGATTATTAAAAGTTATCATGCTAATTATGGAAATTTTTATAATAGATATGAATTACATAAAAATTGGGGATTTGATAGTTTGGTTGCGATAGATGAAATGAAGGAAAATGGCGTTAATGATACATGGCAACATAAGAAAGGGGAGAGAAATTTAGATTCTATTACTTTTGATAAAATGAAAGAAGAGATGTTTCCTAAGGATGATAGGTTTTTCTCGTTTATATTATCTTTTACTATGCATGGTTATTATGGTGAAAGAAAAACTTTAGAACCTTATTATAAAATATTAGAAGAAAATGATATTTTAGTTGATGTAAAAAATGAAGATGAAGAATATTTAAAAACATATTTAGCTGCTTTTATGGATTTTGATAATGCAGTGGGTAGTATGATGAATTATTTAGAAGAAAATGGAAAACTTGATGATACTACAATAATTATGTTTAGTGATCATAATACTTATTATAATAATCTTAGTTATTATGCTAAAGATATAGAAGAGAAATATAATAGTGAATTATATCATATTCCAATGATGATATATGATAAAAAACTAACTCATGAATATGTTAGTAGAACTGGAAGTAATAAAATAGAGAAGTTTACTACAACTTCTGATATAGTTCCTACTATTTTGGATATATTTGGTCTTGATGGTTGGAAGAATTTGTATTTTGGAAATTCAGTATTTACAGATGTAGAATCTATTGTATTTAGTAGAAATTATGGGATATTTATTTCGGATAAATTTGTTGGTTATTCACTTAATAGTATGAAATATAAAAGTGAAAATCTTACTAAAAAAGATACAGAGGATTATGAGAAAAGAGCTCTTGTTCATTTAGAAAGACTTGAGTTTATAGATAAGATTTATTATAGTGATTATTTTAAAGAACATGAATATAAGTATTAGAGTAAACCAAAAAAGGTTGACATATATATAAGTTTTTGATAATATTATTAACTGAAAGAGAGGAAAATTAATAATGGTTAAGTTAAGATTAAAAAGAATGGGAAGTAAAAAGAAACCATTTTATAGAATAGTAGCAGCTGATAGTCGTGATAGAAGAGATGGATCTTTTATAGAATTAGTTGGAACTTATAGTCCACTTGAAGATTCAAAGATTAATATTAATGAAGAAGTTGCATTAAAATGGTTAGGAATGGGCGCTATGCCTACAGATACTGTGAAAAATCTTTTAAGTAAGGCTGGAATTATGGAAAAATTTCATAATCAGAAACAATCTAAATAATGGAGTTAGAAGAATTTGCAGAATTTTTAGTTACTAATATTGCTAAAGAAGCTGATTTAGTTAAAGTTAAAAAATTTGAATCAGGTGATGGGATTATACTTGAAATATTAGTTAGTGAAAGTGATATGTCACGAGTAATTGGAAGACAAGGTAAAGTTGCTAATTCTATTAAAAGTTTAATTCAAGCAAAAGCATATAATGAAGGTATTAAAAATATTAAAGTAAACATTGATTCTTTTTAGGGTTAATGTTTTTTTGTATGTCGAAAAACTATAAGAAAGGTAAAAAGAAAAGCTTATTATATTGCTATAACTCAAAATGTTAAATATTTGTTATCTTTTTTCTATATATTGTATGTTTCTTTTTTTCTCGTATTTTAGTCTAATTCTTCTTTTTATTATTTTGTGTTTTTAGCGATATCACTTCGTGTTTGTTTTTTTAAAAAAGGATAAACTAGAACTGGTGGTGTTAGATAAATGCAAACCTCAAATATTCGTGAAGTTTTAGGTGCTAATGTAAAATATTATCGATACATCTTAGGATATACTCAAGAACAATTAGCCGAAAAATGCGAATTGAGTCCAAGATATATAAGCGATATTGAAAATTCAAAAGGTAATATTTCAATCGATACTTTAGAAAAAATTAGTCAATGTCTAAAAGTAGAAACATATCTTTTAATTAAAATACAAAAGCACCCAACTTTACCGAAAAGAGTAAATATGAAATAAGCTCTTTTCTTTTTATTTTTATGTAGAATAATTCTAAGTTTTCTTATATTAGTTTTTTACATAATTATGTGATAGGAAAGTTCTTGTTATAAAAAAATCTTATTATTAAAAATCTTGTAATTTTGAATAATTTTGCAATTTTCGACAATATTATTCAAAATGGTGTTTATGATAACAATTATCCAGGTGAAAAAAGATATGTAGATATTGAGTGTAACAAAAAAACTTGTGTAACAAAAGCTAATAGTTATTATACTAATTCTGATGAGCCAATAAGAATTACTGCTTCTCTAGAGTATGATTTAGAATTCTTTAAATAAAAGAAAGGAATGATTAGAATATGAATAAATTTTTAAAATTTCTATGTAGTTTTCCTATTATTTTTATAGTGTTATATTTTATCCCTTTCTTGGGTATTTGCTTAATTTTATTTAGATATTATGTATATAGATTAAAGAATAGATATTATTTTATTTCAATTTATTTATTGGTATGTGGACTCTTTATTTTAGTTCCAAAAGTTATTCATTCATTTCTAAAAATGTTAGATATTAGTAATATAGAAATACCATATCTTAATACTATAATAAACTCTGACATATATATAAATTTAGTAAGTTATAGTAAATTATTAATTACAGTTGGTATAATTTTTTTGGTTCTTTCGGTTGTTATTAAAAATGTCTTTAATAATGTTAGTAATAAATTAAATTCTGGAATTAGAAATTATATGGAACAAGATTTACAAAAAGATTATGAGATAAGAAAAGAAAATGATTTAAAAATGCAAGAAAAAAGAGAAAAAACCAGAAATACCCATGTTGTAAATTGTCCATATTGTGGATCGGATAATATGCTAACAGAACAAACAGGAACTTGTAAATTTTGCAGAAGAAGGATTGAATATAAAAATTAAGAGAAGAAAGTGATATAAACGGTTTGTCTAAATTATAGGACTATTATTAGGTAAAATGATAAAAGTGTATTAAAGAATCTCAAATGAGATTCTTTTTTCTAGTGGTATGAGAGAAGTGTATTTCACTTTTTATTGAAAGTTTTCTCTACTAGATTTTAATTTAAAATTTATCAACATTACTTTACAGTATTTCTATGCTTTATAAACTCTAGAAATTTTACATTTCTTTACACTTTCATAAGTTATCCACACAAAAAAATAATTAAAAAATTTGTCGATTTTTGTGGAAATTGCTTAAATTATGTTTTATAATGTTTTTATAAAATATGTAAGGGTGTGATTTTTATATGCGAAGTATGAAAAGTTTTTTTGGATTTCGTAAAATTCAAAAGAAGTATCTTTGTATGTTAGCAGTGCTAGCATTTACAAGTGTAGTAACAATATCAACATATGCTTATTTCGTAATTAGTACTGAAGGTTATAAAGCTTCAGAGTTGTTAGTAGCAGAATTATCTTATGGAATAAGTATAGAAGAGGATGGAAGTACAGGAAGTACAATAAATAGTAATGTAGTAGGAGTGCCAGCAGGAAAAAAGGCTTATTTTTATGTAACAGTTTCGAGTGTTAATAAAGTAGATAGTAAATATACTTTAGCTTATAGGACAACAAGTAATGCAATAGTGCAGTATACTGATAGAACTCCTTGGAGTAGTCAGGGAGTAATAAAGGGGTATGACGAAAATACATATACTAAGAAAATAAGAGTAGTAGTTGATAATACAGGAGGAAATACAGCAGCAACAGTAACATTTTCAGTTTATGGAGGATATACATTTAATAGTTATGCAGCAATAAGTTTAGGTGATAGCTTTTATTCAGTAAGTGGTCCATATACAGAAACAGTAGCAGTAACATCAAGTAGATTAGTAGATATTGTAGAAGAAGAAACAAATTGTTTAACATCAAATGCTAATACTTGTTTATATGGTGGAGGATCAATAAATAACTATTTACAATATCCAGAAGATGAAGATAAGACAAAAAATATTTGGAGAATTTTAGGAACTTATCAAGTAGGAAATGAAACAGTTGCTAAAATTATAAGTGAATCAACAGAAAAAACGACGGTAACGAACATAAATTCGAGTTTGAATAGTTTTTATGGTACACTTGAAAATGTTGATCATGTAGTATATAAGACAAATAATTTTAATTGTAGTGGAAGTGGATGTACTACAAGTAGTTATAATAATATAGGATTGATATCAACATACGAATATGAAAATATAGGTGGATTTAATTCATACTTGGGTAGAAGTGAGTCATATTTTGGATTAAATGGAAGTACAGTGCAAAATATAACAAGTGAAGGAATTTTGGAGACAGAGTCAAGTACAGAAAGTGGAATAAGACCAAGTGTATATTTGCAGACAGATTTAAAAGTAACTGGAAGTGGAACAGCAAATGATCCATATATTGTAAGTCAAAGAAGCGACGTGAATTTGGTAGCATATACATTAAAGGGAGAATCAACAGATAAAACATATTCATGGTTATTAGCAAATAAAGTAGTAAATAGTGTAACATGTGAAAAAGGAACAAAAGCATCATGGAATTATGCGAATAATTCAATAACACTAACAGATGTACAAGTGCCAGATTACTGTACAATAGATTTTAAAGATGGATATACAGTAACAATGAAAGCAACAAACGGAACAGTAACAAGTGCTAATCCAGTGGCAGTAGGACATAATGGAAGTACAACATTTACAGTTGCAGCAAATGCTAACTATACATTGACTGGTGCTACTGTTAGTTGTGGAGCGGGAGCTACAGCAACAATTAGTGGTGGAACAGTAACAGTAAAAAATGTAACTCAAACAGTAACATGTACTGCAGTAATGCCATCAGATAAATTGCCATTGAAAGATCAAATTTTAGCAGATCACACAACAAGACCAGGGTCTAGACCAAACCTAAATAGTGGAGTATTCACAGATAATAATACAGGAACATTATATACAGCGAGTGGAAATCAGACAGAAAATGGAAATACAGTATATTACTTTGCAGGAAATGCAACAGATAACTGGGTATATTTTGCAGGACTATATTGGAGAATAATTCGTATAAATGAAGACGGAAGTGTAAGATTACTTTATGTAGGACCAGATAAGAATACAGAAAAAGGATATATAAACGAGACAACAAGTGCATATAATACAACATATAATAATCCAATGTATGTAGGATATATGTATGGAAGTAGTGGAAGCGTAGCAAGTAATAGAAATAATACGACAAATTCAACAATAAAGGGAGTAATAGATAC
>CANSAJ010000038.1 GCA_947644695.1 uncultured Bacillota bacterium
CCTAATGAAGTGCTTCGTGATTATCTCAACAAGTTGAAATAATCTATAGTTGGTTAGTCGTTACTTTGTAACTTATGTTTGACAAACCTACACCTAAGACTCTTAATTCTCTGCAGCACTACAAGTTGAATCCAATGTATCCACTATATATGGATTATCACTTGTTCCATCCCCATTTTTCCATTTAACACATGATTTTAATGACAATACTGGACGTACTGCTGCAAAACCATTACAATTTACACTATTTAAATAACCATACCATTTAGAAGAGAAATAGTTAATTACATAAAATACTATTACATCAGGAACACTACTAGTTCTCCAATTATAATATTTTGGACTCATTGTCCACCAATTTGTATTTCCAGTTACACTTTCTCCACTAGCATTACTATAATAATATGGCTTTGCAGGGGCATCATCAGTTCCTCCTGCAAACACTACTTCATCCGCTGTCATCAACGCTACTGGATTTGTAAGTTTTCCATTGCCTATTGAAGTGCTCGCTGTGAACTTATCTGCATCACTAGCGCTTGGAAACAAACTTCCTGAAACATCATTTCCACATTTATATGATGGAACTTGTGCATCAACCAATCTCTTATTTGCTGCATAATAGAATTTTTCTGTAGTAGATGTTCCATCATTAGCACGGTCATTACAATAAATTGCAGTTTTGCTTACATATCCATTATAACTTGGTTTTATCTTGCTATTGTACCACATATCAACTTCTTCTTTAACTGTTGAATCTGTTGTATTTTTTCTATTGTTAGCAAAACTTCCACTACTTCCATACATATATCCTGCATATTGAGATTCATTACAAGTAGCGTTATAAGGAGTTGATGTGCTTATACATCCTTTAGTTGTATTCTTATCTGGACCTACATATAACAAGCGTATACTTCCGTCTTCATTTATTCTAATAACCCTCCAATATATTCCTGCAAAATATACCCAGTTGTCTAACGCATTCCCCGAGAAGTAATATACTGTCTTTCCACCTTCTGTAACATTTCCGCTAGCTGTGTATAAGGTTTCTGTATTTTCTTCTTGATATATTCCACCATTTAAATTTGGTCTATCTCCTGGCCTCGTTGGATGATCTGCTAGTATCTGATCTTTCAATGAAGGTATAGTTTTCAAAACTACTGTACAAGTTTGAGATAACATAACATCCCCAATCGTTAGCGCTCCTCCACTCATACTTGTAGCAGCTCCTCCTGTACATGTAATTGCTGGATTATCTAAGGTATATCCTTCATTTGCAGTTACTGTAAATGTTCTAGATTCTCCTTCAGGCACTATTACATTAGATGGTTTTACTGTTCCTCCTGTTATATTTACTGACAAATTATATTTAGGCTTTTCATCCTTCTCAGCGCAAGTACTATCTATATCTACTTCATATGGATTATCTGATGTTCCATCTCCGCTTTTCCACTTAACACAAGATTTCAGAGAAACTACTGGACGTACTCCGTTCACATTGTAGACGTAAGTGCCATTCAAGTAGCCAGGAGAGTCAGAACCGCGCACGCGAAACACGCTCGAGTCACCATTAGAATTACCGTTATACGGACTCATTGTCCACCACCAGGTGGACCCGGTTACACTGCCTCCGGCAGCGTTGTAGTAATAATATGCTGGCGCATTTGTACCATATTTTCCTCCTGCGAATGCTACCTCATCTGCTGTCATCAAAGCTACTGGGTTTGTTAGTTTTCCATTTCCTGTACTTGTACTTGCTGTGAATTTATCAGCTGTACTTGCCCCATTTGTTCCACTATACAAGCTTCCACTTGCATTATTTCCACATTTATATGATGGTGCTTTTGCATCTACTAGTCTCTTATACGCTGCATAGTAGAATGTTGACGATGTACTATATCCTTCATTTGCCCTGTCATTACAATAGATTGCTGTTTTACTTACATATCCATTATAACTTGGTTCTATTGTCTTATCATACCATGTATCTATTACTCCCTTTATTGTTGAATTTGTCGTATTATTTCTATTACTTGCTAAACTTCCACTACTTCCATACATATATCCTACATACATTGGATTATTATATGTTGTATTATATGCACTTGTTGTCTCGTTTATATATCCTTTTTCTGTATTCTTATCTGGTCCTACATAAAGTAATCTTACACTTCCGTCTTCATTAGTTCTAATAATTCTCCAATATATTCCTGCAAAATATACCCAGTTATCTGTTGCATTTCCTGAAAAATAATATACTGTATTTCCATTTTCTGTTTGATTGCCACTTGCTGTATATAGAGTTCCTGTATTATTTGATGTGAATACATCACTGTTTAAGTTTGGTCTAGACCCAGGTCTAGTTGGATGATCTGCAAGTATCTTACCTCTTAAATAACTAGGATCTTCAGTACCTTCTTCTATAGATAAAGTTCCATTAAATATTTTACCCATATCCATACTTTGATCTTCTGGTGAATCGTGATATATAAATTCTATTGTATAATTATGTGTTATTCCAGCTTCTATTTCAATTCCATATGCTAAAGTAACATGAGTTTTTTCACTACTCTTTGGTATATCTAAGTATTCTGTCATATTATAACCACTCGTGGATGTTATCTTATACTGTAAATAACCAGTAGATACAAAAGTATTAATCAAATCTTTTATACTAATATTATAATTGAAAGTATTACCACTTTCATTTTTTACACTAAATGTTTTTGTTTCTTTCCATCCTGGTATTATTGTACTATTTGCTAACTCCATATCATCTGTAAATAATATCCTGAGTTCTTTTGCGCTTACTCTTATTTCTTTTCCTTCTCCAGTTATCATTCCACTAAAGTATGCATAGCTCATTCCTACACATAATAATAATGTCATTACTACTCCATATACTACAAACTTCTTATTCATTACTACTCTCCTACTTAAAACAATATACGACATATTATGTCCTATAATTAAATTTAATATAACACATAACAAAAAATGAATCAAGAAAAATATAGACTTTTAATGTCGTGGTTAACAAATAAATTGTGACATAAAATGTCAATAGGTGGTAATCATGAAAAAAGAAAAATGTGATAGTATTTTAAAAAGCTACAGAATTAAAAATAATCTAACACAAGAAGAACTAGCTGAAAAAATTGGAATTACACCAAGACAAGTTCAAAGAATAGAAAATAATACAAGTGATACAAAAATCAAAACACTTCAAAAATATATAAAAATACTAAAAATAGAAGATAAAGACATAATCGCTCTTATAAAAAAAGACTAAAACCTTTAGCATTTTAACTAAAGGTTTTTATAATTTCTTTATATCCAATATATCATCAATAGGTATTCTCTCATTATCTATAGTAAGTAAACTATCATTATTCTTTGCTATCAAAGTATACTCTTTATCCCCTTCTCCTGTAGTAACAACCACTCTTACTTTATAAACAAAACTATCACTATTAAACAAATCATTTATTTTCTTTCTTATCATAATCATCTTAATATTATTATTAGAATTACTATTTGAAATAAACGAATCTTCTTTAGAATAATATTGCTCTTTATTATTTTTTACAATACCAATATTTTTATTTACAAACACATTGGGCAACTTTTTATTCATAAAACACCTCTAATAATTTATATGAAATACACTAATAAATATACCTTTTTTTACCATTTGACCACACAAACATTAATATGCTATACTGATGACGAACAAAGGTTGTGATACAATGGAAGAAAGAAATATATTATGTATAGACATAAAAAGCTTTTTTGCTTCTTGTGAATGTGTTGAAAAAAAACTAGACCCTTTTACTACTCCACTTATAGTCGCAGATCCAGACCGCGGTGGAGGCGCTATTACTTTAGCAGTAACACCATACTTAAAAAAACTAGGAGTTCCTTCGCGTGGAAGAGTATTTGAAATACCCAAAAATATAAAATACATCACCGCACGTCCTAGAATGAGTTTATATGTAAAAAAAAGTAAAGAAATAATAAGTATATTCTTAGACTTCATATCAGAAGAAGATTTACATATATACTCTATAGACGAGTCCTTTCTTGACATAACTGATTACTTAAAATTGTACAAAACAGATGACATAACACTTGCTAAAAAAATAATGAAAACTATTAAAGAAAAAACAGGACTAGATTCAACCTGTGGAATAGGACCAAATCTATTACTCGCAAAAGTTGCATTAGACACTGAATCAAAAAACAACAAAGATATGATAGCTAAATGGACTTATGAAGATGTAAAAACAAAACTTTGGAACATTGAACCACTAAATAAAATGTGGGGAATTGGCGAAAAAACAATAAAAAAGCTAAATAATTTAGGCATTAAAAAAGTTGGAGATATAAACAAATACCCTATTACATTTTATAAAAAAAGATTTGGAATTTTAGGAGAAGAACTTTGGCTTCACGCTAATGGTATAGATACAAGTAGTATTAAAAATGAAAAAATAGAATCAAAAAATAAAAGCTATAGTTTAAGTCAAGTATTATTTAAAGACTATACAATACTAAACACTCCACTAATAATAAGAGAAATGTCAAGTAAACTTGCTAAAAGACTAAGAGACAACAAAAAGACATGTCAAATAATAGGATTAGGAATTGGTTATTCCCGTACCATAGGAAATGGATTTTATCACTCAAGAAAACTAAGCGAAGTAACTGATGATGAAAATAAAATATATGAATCATGTATAAATATATTTGAAAATTATATAGAAGATTTACCTATTAGAAAAATAAGCATTTCTTTAGGTAAAATTGAAAGAAATGACTATATACAATTAAATCTTTTTGAAAATAATGAAAAACGTGAGAACGAAACAAAAATAATTGAGACAATAGATGAAATAACAAAAAAATTTGGAGACAATTCTCTATTAAAAGCTTCCAGCTTAATGGACTATAGTACAATCAAAAAAAGAAACAACACTCTAGGCGGACATAATAAATATTAGGAACAAATATGCGTGGAATGATTAAGTGGAAACCATTTAACTCCCTACTTAATAAAAATGACATACAAGAAATAATAAAAAAGAAAACTTTAATACAAAAACCCATTATAATGGAAGATAAAATAATAGAAATAAATAATACACTAATAGAATCAATAAACAATAATTCAAAAGTCGAAATTACTTATTTCAATAAAGGTTTATTAAATAAACAAATAGGAATAATAGAAAAAATAAATAAAATAGAAAAATATATTTTAATAAACAAAAAAAGAATATACTTTAAAAATCTAATTAATATAAATCTTCTATAATCCATCTTTATTAATAATCATATTATCATAATAATCTATTAAACTAGGAAACTTTTTAAAAAGTGTATCTATATCATATCTATTAACAGCTTCATGTCCTAATTTTCTAAATGAATCTTCATTTCCCACAACAACTAAAGAAGTATCTACACAAACCTTTTTCTCTTTTAGAAAAATTTCTACATACCAGTGTCCTCCATAACTAGATCCTACTGTCCCGATAAGAAATTTGTTAACACACTCTATTGCTTCACTATATACACCAAATTTATCTAAAAGAAGAACCATCTCAAAAACCAAATCCATACATCTACCCTCATTTAAATTTAAATGAAAAAGATCTTTAAAAGCCAAAGGCTCTCCATTAATTTTTATAGATGTCTTATCTCTCAAAATAAACTTCCATAAATCATCTGAAAATTCTCTAATCTCATTATTATTAATTAAATCATTAAATATAACCTTAAATTCTTTATTATTATTTATTAATTCATCTCTAAACTTATTACTCATAATTAAAGTATAACAAAAGAAAGAAAAAATAGAAAGTACGAATTAAAAGAACAAATAAAGTACAAAATAATAAAAATAATAACAAAATAATAAAATAATATTGACTAAACATGATTTTTTATGATAAACTTTTCTCACTTGGATTTATTCAAGTGCCTACCATGGGGAATTAGCTCAGTTGGCTAGAGCACCTGCCTTGCACGCAGGGGGTCGCGGGTTCGAGTCCCACATTCTCCACCAAATTGATAATTAACTCGAATTTTAAATATTCGAGTTTTATTATAATATAAATTATAGGAGTTATAATGAAAATATATGATGAAATTTTAAAAAATCCAGAATACTTAACACTTGTTCAACAAATTGAAAATACTAAATTTATTACTGACGGAAAATGGGATTGGGAACATGGATTAGGACATTATCAAAGAGTTGCTAACTATGTAAAATCAATCTTATCACAACTAGGATGTAACGAAAGAACAATTGAACTAGGAATGATAACAGCTTTACTTCATGATATAGGCTTATCAAAAGGAGATAAAATTGATCATGCATTAGAAAGTAGTAAAATCTTTAAAAAATATCTCAATGAAAATGATTTTTCTAAAGATGAATTATTAACAATAGAACAAGCTATTAAAGATCATTCTAAAGGAAATAATATTGATTCTTTAATTGGACTAGCATTAATCTTAGGAGATAAATTAGATGTAACATATCACAGAACAATTAACTCTAGTATTCAAGATAAAACAAACAAAGAATTTCAAAAAATAAATAGTGTTGATATAATCATAAATGATAATGATTTAATAGTTAATTATTCTACAAATGATGACTTTGATAAATATATATTAAATAACTGGGATAAAACATTATTAATACCTAAAAAAGTAGCAGATTACTTAAATAAAGAATTTAAATTTAAAATAAATAACCAACTTATTGATTATAGAGAAATTATAAATCAAAACACAAAATTTTGAGAATTAACCTCTCAAGTTTCTGTGTTTTATTTTTTACGAAAATATATTCTAAATTTAACGAGACTATTTCTCTATTATATAAAAAATTAAGATATAAAAATGTATCTTAATTTTTAATTAACTTAATCTTCTAAATGTAAAGTAGCCTGATCTTTATCTAATTTACCAAATTCTTCATAAACATCAACAAATGCTGACATCTCATCTAAAAATTCTATTCTTTTACTTATAAAATCTAATATAGGTATTCCTTCAACAATATGAACTAAAGAAGTCTTTTCAGGAAAAACAGTATACAAAATACCTCCCCATTTTAATCTTGCAATGGCTTCATCTAATTCATCTGAATAATACCAAAGTCCATTACTCTTTAATCTTATATCTCTAAGTAATCTAGAAAACATATTGTTTTGTTTACAAAAATTAATAAATTGAATTAAATTATCGCTATCAAAAGAATGAGTATTTTGAGAAACATTATATGCACTAAACAAAGCACAAAAATCATATGCAGTAAACTCTAAATCAATAAAATGTTCTATATATTCATCATTCTCTTTAAACATTAAACTATAATCTAACATAAAACCTCCATTCATAATAATAGTATCATAAAAAGAAACATTTATACAACTTAAATGTTCATTTATTTATCTAAGTAACAAAGCAAATATATCAAGTGCTAATTTCAAAGAATCATGCCTTACCATTCCATTTTCAATTATAAAATAGTTACCCTCTATTAATTCAACATCTTTTAAATTCTCATAATCTATCACCACTTGATCTTTCTGCTCTTCATTTTGATACTTAACAAGAATATCATTGCTTATCTTTTTATTATTAACTGCCACCATATTAAGCTTTCTATGACCTAAATAAGAATTTAATAAATTAACATGATCACTTACTGCAAATCCATCAGTTTCTCCAGGTTGAGTCATCATATTAGAAACATATATTATCTTTCCATTACTCTCATCAATAGCTTGAATAACACTCTTATTTATTAAATTAGGTATTATACTTGTATAAATACTTCCCATACTTAAAATAACTAAATCTGCTTCTCTAATAGCTTTAATAGCTTCCAAAGTCACCTGTGGTTCCTCTTTATAAAAAATTCTCTTTATCTTCTTATTACATAAAGTAATCTCTGTCTCTCCTTCAACTACCTCTCCATCTTCCATTTCACCCATCAAAACAACATTATCTTCAGTAAGAGGTACCACTTTACCCTTCAAATTAAATACTTTAGATAAAGCCTCTATACCATCACTTAAGTTACCTGTTATCTCATTAGCAGCCGTTAAAATTAAATTACCAACAGTATGCCCATTTAAATCACTACTTGTATTAAATCTATAATTAAAAAGCTTTTCTACTAATGGTTCAGTCTCAGAAAGAGAGATCAATACTCTTCTAATATCCCCAACTGCAGGTGTATTAAATTCCTCTCTAAGTCTTCCAGTACTTTTTCCATTATCAGAAACTGATACTATTGCAGTAATATCTAAAGGAAACCTTTTTAGTCCTCCAAGTAAAACTGAAAGACCTGTTCCTCCTCCTAAAACAACAACTTTCTTATTCACCAAAAATCACCCTTACTTATCTATATAATATGCATAATATTCATCAAATGTAATTCCTTCATTATATATTTGCATAGAAACTTTCTTCCCTACATAACGAAGTCTCCACAAATCTGTAGAAAAACCTGTAATCCCACTTTTACCTTCTGGATATCTAACAATAAATCCATATTTATAACAATTTTCAGAAAGCCATTTATATTCATCACTTTGACTTGATTCACCTTCAATCTTATAAAAAGGTGAAATATCTATACTAAGACCTGTTTGATATTCAGAATGTCCTGGTCTAGCAGCTTCTCTATCAGCTACACTATCCCCACTAGAATTTTGAATACTTTTATATGCCTTTTGCTGATCTTCATAACTTCTATAACCCTGTGATACAACCATTGTATATCCTTTACTTCTAGCTGAGTCTAACATATCAACTAAATCATCATAAATACTCTCACTTACATACCATCCAGCATAGCCATAAGTTCCAGATACTTCAATTAAATCTTCAGGAACATAATCTTCTTTTAAGCCATAAAACTTATTTACTAACATTGTTGAACCTTTAGATGTATCTGTCTCTTTTATATCAGTATACCACTCTGTATTAGCTTTAGTATTCACCATTGCCACTACTTGAGTAGCAGACAAATCTTTATATTCAGAAGCATAATCTAAATACTTTTCAAGATTATCATAAATAAAATATTTTTCTTTCAAAAACTTAGTTAAATTTTTCTTATATTTAGAAGATACTATCTTTTCAACTTGCTTCTCATCCAAAGATTTCACAATAACTTTTATTTCATTATCTGTATACCCTACTTCGGTTAACTTATATTCAACACTTTGTTTTAACTTAATATCACTAACAAAGCTATAAATAATATATGCCAAAATCAAAATAACTATTAGTATTACTCCACAAAAAATACCTAATTTTTTATAATTTAATTTTCTATTTACCATATCTTCTCCTTATGATTATTATACCCAATATTTGGAAAATCTACAATAAATTTAAAAAAGAAAAAAGAGAACTAGTAAAGTAACTTAATTCTCTGCACTCGCACATGCACTATCTAAAGTATCTACTGTGTATGGATTATCACTAGTACCATTTCCACTTTTCCATTTGACACATGATTTTAATGATAAGACTGGACGTACTCCTACACCAGTACCGTTGACAGAACCGTTAAACAATCGGTCGGTATTGCCATTAATAGAGCCGTACATCATAAACAAAGACGAATAGTTATCACTGCCTTTATCTGTGAAGCTAAATGGAGTCATTGTCCACCACCAGGTAGACCCAGTTACGCTACCTCCAGCAGCGTTATAGTAATAATATGTTAGTGCAGTTCCGCCATATTTACCTCCAGCAAATACTACTTCATCTGCTGTCATGAGTGCTACTGGATTTGTTAGTTTTCCATTCTCTGTTGTTGTACTTGCTGTGAATTTATCAGCAGTACTTGCTCCATTTGTTCCTGTATACAAGCTTCCACTTGCATTATTTCCACATTTATATGATGGAGCTTGTGCATCTTTAAGCCTTTTATACGCTGCATAATAGAATGTTGCTGAGGTACTATATCCTTCATTTGCCCTGTCATTACAATAGACTGCTGTTTTACTTACATACCCATTATAACTTGGTTTTATCTTGCTATTATACCATGTATCTATTGTTCCTTTAATTGTTGAATTCTTCGTGTTAGTTCTATTACTTGCTAAACTTCCACTACTTCCATACATATAACCTACATACATTGGATCATTTTTTGTTATGTTATATGCACTTTCTCCTATATATCCAGCTTCTGTATTTTTATCTGGACCTACATATAAAAGTCTTACACTAGAGTCTTCATTTATTCTTATTATTCTCCAATATATATTAGCAAAGTACACCCAATTATCTGTTGCATTCCCTGAGAAATAATATACTGTCTTTCCTCCCTCAGTTTGATTTCCACTTGCTGTATACAGTGTTTTAGTATTTTCATTCTGATATATATCACGATTTAAATTTGGTCTAGACCCCGGTCTTGTTGGATGATCTGCTAATATTTTAATTCTGAGCAGTGATGTTGAAAGGGCTGGTATTGTACATGTTTGACTACTATTTATATTACTTACTGTTACTGTAGTTCCATTTAGAGTTATCCTTGCTCCTCCTATACATGTCATATTCTCATTATCTAAAATATAACCACTATTAGGTGAAATACCTGTAAATGTTAGACTTCCTCCTAGAGTTGATATTATCTTACTTGTTCCTCCTGTTCCATTATTTACTACTAATGTTACCTTTATCTCTTCTTTCAATACTACACTACATGTCTGAGTTTCTTTAACATTACTTATAATGAGTGTACTTCCATTTAAGCTGTGCGTTGCACTTCCTGCACATGTAACAGTTGGATTATTTAGTGTATATCCTTCACTTGGTGTTATTGTGAATGTCCCTGATTCTCCATGGGCTACCATTACATTACTTGGCTTGATTGTGCCTCCTGTTATATTCATAGTTAAGTTATAATTTATCTTCTCTGTAGTTATTCTACATGTCTGTGATGATGTTATTTTACTTATTGTTACTTTCTCTCCCTCTATACTTCCTACTGCTCCTTCATCACATA
>CANSAJ010000039.1 GCA_947644695.1 uncultured Bacillota bacterium
TCAGTATTAAATACAAAATCTCTCTTGTAACTGACTATATATATCATACAAGGATTTATGTTAAACAAAAAAAGAATAGTAATATTTGTTGGATTCTTGTGTTGTTTGTTTTTTATGACTACGTTTGCAGGTGCACCAGCACAAAGTACAATTATTGCTACACGTCAAGTTACATTTGTTGATGGATATAATAATTCAAATATATCTTCACAAAGTATAGAAGTGGGAACTGATGCTATGATACCTAATGAGCCTTATCATGAAGGTTATGTATTTATTGGATGGTATTTGTATGATAACCAAAGTATTAAAGTTGAAGATTTTACAAATATTCTTAATGATTTAAAGATAGTGGCTAAGTATGCACTAGATGCAAATGGTAATGGTATTAATGATGAAAAAGAACAAAGATATACTATAACATTTATAGATACTTTTGATGATACAGTTTTAAGTACACAAGAAGTTCTTGTAGGAATGGATGCTTTAGCGCCTAGTGTTCCTCTTCATGAGGGATATGAATTTGTAGAATGGGGAACTTCGTATACTAATGTTATCGGTAATGCAACAGTTAATACAGTTTATAAAAAAATTAATAATAGTGTTAACGAAAGTCCAAGTGTAATAGAAGAACGTTATTTTACTGTAACTTTTATTAATGGTGAAAATGGAGAAGTTTTAAGTGTAGTTAATGTGCTTGAAGGAACTAATGCGGATGTACCAAGATTACCAGAATATGAAGGTAAAGTGTTTACTCGTTGGGAAGGAAATTATTTTAATGTAGATAGTGATAGAACTATAATAGCTATTTATGCAGATGATAAGAATAATAATGGGGTTCCTGATGAGGAGGAGATAAGATATAATATTACATTTAATGCTGGTGAACATGGTACTATAATAATGCCAGATGGTACAGTTATATTAAGTGGAGAGACAGGTGCAATTGTTTCTATTTTACCTGGTACTTTATTTGGAGATATGGTTCCAACTAAACCAGTTATAAATGCTTATGAGAATTATATTTCAGTTGGTTTTGAGCCACAGTTATTAAATAAGGATGATGAGATTAATTCTAATTTGAGTTTTACTGCTATTTATAAAGAAGACTTGAATAATAATGGAATACCAGATGATGAAGAATTATATTTAGTAACTTATGATAAAACATTTGAAGATGCTATAGGAATATTACCAGTTGATAATAATACTTATATAGAAGGTGAAGAATTTGAGATTTCTAGTGAGACTGTTTTAGTTAAGAATAATGCTGTTCATGTTGGATGGAGTTTAGAAATGTTACCATTATTAAGTAAATCTAATTATGAAAAGTATTCTAGTAAGATAGTTACTTCTGGAAAAATGACTTTAGATGGTATAACTGTTTATGCGGTGTTTGCAGAAGATGCCAATGGAGATGGAAAACCAGATTATACTGAAAATTATAAAGTTATTTATGATAAAGGTTCACTTGGTGCTAAAGGTGATGTACCAGAGGATGTTAAAACATATATTAAAGGTCAAGATTATAAAGTTTTAAGTAATGTTAAGAGTGATGGAAGTGAATATTTAACTCTTGATGGAGCTGTCTTTATTGGATGGAGTGAAGTGCAGTTACCAGTTTTAAATAGTAGTAATTATGATGATAATTCTTCAGATATTATTTTGGCTTCTAGTGTTAAACAAATGCCAGAGGGTGGTATTACGTTATATGCAGTGTTTGCAGAAGATGTAGATGGAGATGGACTACCAGATTGTATTGATAATTATAGAGTTATTTATGATAAAGGTATGGCTACTAGTGGTAAAGTACCTGTAGATAATAATAAATATCTTTTAGGTGAAGAATTTGAAGTAGAGAAAGTTACTGATTTAAAGTTAGAAAAAGCAGTATTTATTGGATGGACTACTCTTTTAGATATTCCACTTTTAACTAAAGAAAATTATTTATCTTTTGAAAACGCAATTATTATGTCTGGTAAAATGCCTGAAGGTGGGGTTACTTTATATCCAGTATTTGCACAGGATTTAGATAATGACGGAAAACCAGATTATAAAAAAGAATTAGTTACAATTGATTTTGAGTCAAACTTAAATGGTAATACATTAACTGAATTTTATGGTAATGTGTAACTAAATTTGAAAAGTAAAATAAAGGGTAAAGAATATTAGATTTTTTGCTCTTTTTTTAAAATTATTTTATACCTTAATAAATCTATGGTATAATTGAATTGGTGGTAAAAGAATGGCTTATGTTAGATATAAAGAGGTGACAAAGCATTTTAATTTTTTAAGAGTAATCAGCAAAGATAATCTTCCTTTATATATCAAGCACTATGTAAAAGATGATGAGATAATTCTTTCTACTTATGAAACAAGTCGTGATCATGGTATATTTACTGATAAGAAAATTATTTTGTTTGATAATGTAAGTGTATTTGGAAAGTATAAACAAATATTTACTATACCTTATAAGTCTATATCTTATATATCTGTCTTGTTTGCAGAAAGAAGTGCTATACTTAATATGTCTTTAGAGTGTGCTTTTCCACTTAAGTTGAAATTTGTGAATATGAGTGCTGTTGATAAAGTTAGATTACGTGTATTATATACATGTATAGATAGGATTATTAATGGACAAGAGCCTCTTAGAGAGGATGTTGATAGACTTATTAATGATTCTTTTGATTTTAATAAGTAGTAAGGAGTGTTAAATTATGGATGAAGAAAAAGATGTAATTAAAACTGAAGAGGTAGTTATTCCTAAAAGAGAAGATAGGAATATTAAAAATGTACAAGAGGATGATGATTTCTTTGATGCTAAAACTAAGAAAAGTATTAAAGGAAGATCAGTAATTTCTAGAATAATTAATGTTATTTTGTGGATTGTTTTGTTATTATGGATAGCAGTTTGTTTAATTGATTTTTATAATGTTAAGAAAGGTAATGATCCAAAGTTTTGTATTACAAAAGAGACTATAACTTATAGTGATGGTACAGTAGATTCATGCTTAGGTGCTGGTTATAGAGTTTATGTATATAATAGAAATAGTTATAAGGCACGTGAATTTGGTCCATTTTGGAGAAAAGATAGAACTGCTGATAATAAATAGAATTCTTGAGAAAGTTTTGTGAACTTTCTTTTTTTCTATTCAAAAAGTTTACATTATGTGTTATTATTATTATGGTGAAATAGTATGAATTCTAGAATGGAAAGATACAATAGTGAGGTAGATATAGATGAAGCTACTACTAATAATACTTCTAGTAGAGTTAGTAGAAATAATTCTCTTTATCATGATATTAAAACTAATGAACTTAGTAGAGTTAGAAGTAATGATAATATCAAAGTAATTGAGAATAGTGGTAAAACTATTGATTTGGAAAAGATTAGAAGATATATTACTGAGATTAATGAGCCACCTAAGACTCATAGAAGAAGTGTTAGAATAGAAGCACACGCTGAATCTCAGAATTTTGATGTGGAAGATAATGTTCCAAAAGACTATGATATTAATTCTGTTTTAGAAAAGGCTAAAAAAACTAGAGAGATTGATTATGATAGAGAAAGATATAAGAAATTAAGAAGTACTGAATATGATATTTTAAGTAAAATAGATATGTATGATAATAAAGAAGAGGAGCTTATTGATAATTTACAAGAAGAGTTCAATACTGATGAGAGAACTTTAATTGATTTGATTAATACTGTTACTATTCATAAGGGAGATGTTAATCTTTTAGAAGAGTTGATAGGTGATGATGAGGATGATGTAACTGATCCTATTAAAGAAGAAGTGCAGAAAAATGATATTAAAAGAGAGATTAGAGAGATTAATCAAAAAGAATTTGAGGATACAATACAAGATAATGTTCCTCCCCTAGAGAATACTATGAAAGTTGATAATTCTTTTTATACAAATTCTATGAGTTTTAGTAAAGATGATTTTGAAGGGTTTGAAGAATTAGAGAAAAGTGTTAAAAAGAATAGTATTTTTTCTACTATTTTAATATTAGTTTTTGTTATTTTTATTATTGTTACTTTAGTTATAGTAGCAAATTATGTTTTTGAATTAGGACTATTTTAGAATAGTTCTTTTTTTATTAAATATAATTATGTAGATGAAGAGACGAATGAGATTAAAAACTAGATTTTGTTTTTCTAGATTTAGAGTAAGAGATGTTATAGTTGTTATCTTATTTTTAGTTTTTTTCTGTACTTTTTTAATTTTTCGTTTGCTTAGTAAATATATTAGTCCTATACTTTTGGATTATGCTGAGATAGAGACTACTAAGTTATCAACTTTAATTATAAATAAAGCTGTTGAAAATCAGGTGAGTAATAATTTTAAAGTAGATGATATGGTTAAGATGACTACTAATAAAAATGGAGAGATTGTTAGTGTGGATTTTGATACTAATATAGTTAATCAAAGTTTAGTATCGATTAATAATACAGTTCAAACTAATTTAAAATATTTAGAGGAAGGAAAATTAAATTTAATAGATATGCCTGAAGTTAATTCTTCTTATGATTTAAGTGAAGGCGCTAGTGGTATAATTTATCAAATACCTTTTGGTGTTATAACTGATACTCCAATAATTGCAGATATAGGACCTAAAATACCAGTTAAAACTAGTTTAATAGGAAGTGTTATAAGTAATGTTAGAACTGAATTGACACCTTATGGTATTAATAATGCACTTCTTAAAATATATATTGAGGTGACTGTAACCGAGCAAGTTATTTTGCCATTTATATCTAAAAGAATTAATATTAGTTTAGAGGTTCCAGTTTTAATGAAGTTAATAAATGGTAGTATTCCAGAAGTTTATGGAGGTGCTTATTCAGTTACGAGTCCTATTACAAGCGGTTAGAAAATTATTTCTATTTTGTATTTTTAATGTTATAATTATTTTAGAGTAGGAGAGGTTATTATATGAGATGTAAAATGATAGTTTTTTGTGTTATTACTTTGGTATTAATTGTTGGTTGTGTGAAAAAAGATGAGGAAAATAAAGATAATTCTTATAAACTTTATTATATGACTAATGGTATTTCTTTAGATAGTGGTTTAAATTATCAATTTTCTGATGATTTGATTGCAGTTAAAAAGAATGATAAGTATGGTTATATGAATAGAAAAGGTGAAATAGAAATAGAGCCTGTTTATGATAGTTTATTTCAGTTTTCTGAAGGAATGGCAAGAGTTCAATTAGATAATAAATGGGGATATATAAATTTAAATGGAGAGGTTGTTGTTAGTTTAGATTATTGGTATGCTAATGATTTTAGTGAGGGTTATGGACATATATGTATGAGTGAGAGTGATTTACAAAATCCTTGTATAGATTCTGGTATAGTTGATAAGACTGGTAATTTAGTTATAGATTCTAGAAGTTATGATTATCAAATTATAGGTAATGTAAAAAGTGGTTTAATTTCTGTTAAAAAAGATAATAAATATGGTTTTATTGATATAGAGGGAAATGTAGTTATAGATTTTTTATATAAGAATGTCAGTGATTTCGTTAATGATTATGCTGTTGTTGTTACAATGGAAGATAAAAAATTGTTAATAGATAAAGATGGGGAATATGTATTAGATCTAACTGAATATGAAAATGCATATATAATGGATGAAGATATAATAGCAGTTACTCTTAATGATAAAATAGGTTTTATAAATTTTTCTGGAGATACTATTGCTGATTTTAAGTATGAGTTAACTAATAGCGCTAGTGAAGGTAAAATAGTTGTTAAAGAAGATGAAGTTTATAAAATACTTAATGTTAAAGATAATACAGTTTTAGATTTACCTGATTATTCTATGGTTTCTAAAATTTCAGAAGGACTACTTGCTGTGAGAGAAAATGATAAGTGGGGATTTATAGATACTTTTGGTAATGTTGTAGTTAGACCTCAGTATGATAGTTTTTATGATTTTAATGATGGACTTGCTTATGTGAAGAAAGGTAATAGTGAGATGTTTATCGATAAGAAAGGTAATGTAATTTTAAAAGATAATAATTAGTAATTTGGTGAAAGTTATGAGAATTTTTGATAGAGAGTATAAAATGATAGAAAATTATAATGAAGCATTTAATGAAGAAGAGTTTTTGAGTAAATGTACTGATTATTTTGATGGATTTGATTTTATAGTTGGAGATATATCTTATGGTAAGTTAAGGCTTAAAGGATTTAATAAAAAAGATAATAAATCTTTTAATAGTATTAATGATTCTAATAGAATAAAACAATATATTAAAGAAAATTGTGCATATGGTTGTAAATATTTTATTTTAGAAAGAGAAAATGTTTGATAAAGTTTAGTATTTGTGGTATCCTATTTATAGTAGGAGAGTGAGTTATGAAGAAGATTACTGTTCAAAATATGGAAGGCACTATGGAAGAAATGGATTTAGTTAATCATTTCGATATTAAAGATATTAATAGAAATTTTGTTATACTCTCAAAAGGTGAACCTTTAGGGGAAGGGATGAGTAAAGTTTATATCTCTGAAGTTTTAGAAGAGTCGCCTGGTGTTTTTAAGTTAGTAGGAATAACTGATGAAAGTATTTGGGATAGAGTAAAACAAGCTATGAAAGAGATTGTACAAGGAGGATAGTTATGAATTTGGAGAATGGAAAAGTAATTTTAGATAGTTTTAGAGTTATAGGACTAAAGAATTCTGATATGGAAAAGTTATTTGCTGCTAGTCAGAAACAAGAATCTTCATTTTCAGGTGTTGATCAAGTTATTGAAGCAGCATTAGCTCCAGATTCAGAGACTGTTGTTGTAACAGATGCACCTAAGGTAGAAGCTCCTGTTATGCAGGTGGAGCCTCAATCATTTACTCCTGGAGTAGCTGATACTGTATCAGGTTTTACTGCTCAGCCAAATATGTTTGATGTTCCAGTTGAAAATCAAAGTGTATCTGAGCCTCAAATGAATGTAATGCCTAATTATAATGAACCTGTATTTACACAACCAGTGCCAGAACAGAATATGAATGTAGGAATGACACCAGACTTTAATAATGTTTATAATAATGGATATGTAGAAGATGTACAGGGAGGACCTCAAGTTTCTGTTGATAATTTAGATACTCCTCAAACATTTTATGATAGAGTAGAACAAGAAAATAGTAATCAAGTAACTCAAGCACAAAATGATTATTATAATCAAGATCCAGCTATTTTAATGGTGGATAATATTAAGAAAGTTATAGAAGATAAAAATTCTATTATTAAAGATTTAAGTGATAGAGTTAATGTTTTAGAAAATCAATTGAGAGTTAGTGAGGAAGCTAGAAAAGTATCAGAAGCACAAAGATTAGCTGCTGAGACAACATTGGCTGAGGCTAGACGTGCTGAAAGTATGAATATGAGTCAGAATGGTCCAGTACTAACTTATCAACAACAACCTAATGGTTATCAACAAGCTGCATAAATTATGCAGTTTTTATTTTGATTTAATTGCATATATTTTTATAGAGGACATTAGTATGAAAGAGACTATTAAATATTTTTATGATGTATATCCAAATGAAATATATGAAATAGAAAATGGTTGCTATTTTTATTATAGTGACTATAAGTTTTATTTTGTAAAATTTAAAAGAAATATACAAGAGATAGATATGCTTGTTAAGATTAGTAATGATTTGTATAATAAGAATATTTTAGTAGATACATTTATTTTATCTAAAGATAATAAATTTTATGTTTTAGTTGATGAGGATGTTTATGTTATGATTAGAGTTAATTCTTTAGAAGATGATGTATTTTCTTTAAAAGAGCTAGTTAAATTTGATAATTCAATTATTAGTGATAAAAGATTGAGTGATAGTAGTAATTGGGGAACATTATGGATGAAAAAAGTAGATGATTTTGAGATGCAGATGAGTGAAATAAATTTGGAATATCCTTTGCTTCAAAGTTCTTTTAATTATTATGTTGGTTTAGCAGAAAATGCTATTAGTTATTTTTTAGATACAGTTAATGAGGAAGATATGTCAACAGTGAAAATTAATTTAAATCATAAAAGAATTAATAGTAAAGCTTATAGCGGACTTATTTATAATCCTTTGACTTTTACTTTTGATTATGAAGTTAGAGATATTGCAGAATATATTAAGATTAAGTTTTTTGATGGAGTTTTAGATTATGAAGAGGTAGATGATATAATTATTTCAGGTAATTTATCTAAAGCAAGTTTAAGAGTGTTATTTTCTAGATTATTGTATCCATCTTATTATTTTGATTATGTTAAAAATATTTTTATTTATGATGTGAGTGAAGAAGGATTGAGGAAGTATATTTCTAAGATTAGAGCTTATGAGATTTTTTTATTAGATGTTTTTAATTTAATAAATAGAAAATATAGTTTACCGCCTTTAGAATGGCTTTTTAATAAAGGTTAGTAAAATGTATTTAAGTATGGTATAATTTACTTGTGGTGTATTATGAATAGTATTAAAATAGGTGATATTGTAAAAGGACAAGTTACAGGAGTTACTCCTTATGGAGTTTTTGTAAGCTTGGAAGATGATTATACAGGTCTTGTGCATATATCTGAAGTTTCTGATAAGTTTGTTAAGAATTTGCCTGATAAATTTAATATAGGCGATATTATTAATGTTAAAATAGTAGATATTGATGAGGATAAGAGTCAGGTTAAGCTTTCTATTAAGAAGATTGATTATAAAGTTGAACAGGCTTTGTCTATGATACCTGAATCTGGATCTGGATTTGGATTGTTAGAGACTAATTTAAAAAAGTGGACTGATAAAAAATATCAGGAGATAAACTTAAAAACAAAATAATTATTAAAAATTTATTGACATGCTGATGTTTAAATGGTATATTTGTAAATGTCAGTAATTGTTATGGGCGACTAGCTCAGTTGGTTAGAGCATCTGCCTTACAAGCAGAGGGTCGGGAGTTCGAGTCTCTCGTCGCCCACCATTATTTATGCCGAAATAGCTCAATTGGTAGAGCAACTGACTTGTAATCAGTAGGTTACGGGTTCGATTCCTGTTTTCGGCACCAGATTGATAGGAAACTCGAACTTTTTATTCGAGAGTAATAAATATTAACTAGAAGTACCGTCTAGTTTTTTTGTTATTTAAGAATGGAAGTGAAGAGTTTTTTATGAAAGTAGAAGTAAAAGAATTAAAAATTAG
>CANSAJ010000040.1 GCA_947644695.1 uncultured Bacillota bacterium
GGTCAGTAGGATACTGGAATGAAGAAGGACATACAGTAACATTAACAACAGAGAAACTACCAACGACATGTACAGTAGACTTCAAACCCGGATATGAAGTAGCCTTAACAGGAAATAACATAAGTATAACAGCACCAGCAAACAAGACAGTAGGAAGAATAGGTTCAACATCATTCCAAGTAACAGCAAACAGTGGATACACCTTAACAGGAGCAACAGTAACATGTACAAACAATGCAACTGCAACCATTAGTAATGGAACAGTAAATGTAACCAATATAAAATCAAATACCACATGTACAGTAGTACCAAAAGAAGAGATAAAGGTAACACTAGTAGTAAACAATGGTACAGGAGGAACAACTAAAACTTTAGCTACACCAGGAGGAAGTCTAACATTTACAGGAGTATCACCAAATAGTGGCTACATCTTAGATACAACTAATATGACATGTAGTGGAGGAGCAAGTATAATATTAAATGGAACAACAGTAACAGTAAGTAATATAAATAGTAGTCAGACATGTACAATCTCATCACTTTCAACTTCAATATTAAAAAATAAAATCTTGGCAGATCATCCAACAAGACCAGGAGCTAGACCAAATTTAAATAGTGGAATATACCAAGATAATAATACAAAAACCTTATATACAGCAAGCGGAAATAAAACAGAAGATATAAATGGAGATGGTATTGGGGAAACAGTATATTATTTTGCAGGGAATGCATTAGATAACTGGGTATATTTTGCTAATCTATATTGGAGAATAATCAGAATAAATGAAGATGGTAGTATAAGACTTTTATACGTAGGCCCAGATAAAAATACAGAAGCTGGACATATAGGAATAAGTGTATATAGTAATAAATATTATAATCCAAGATATGTTGGTTATATGTATTATGGTGGTAATTCAGGAGAAGTTAATATAGATCGTAAAAATGATACATCTTCAACAATAAAAGAAGTAGTAGATACATGGTACGATAATACAATAAAACCAAGTTATGATGGATATGTAAGTAGAACAGCAATCTTTTGTAACGACAGGGCAAATGAAGGATTTAGTACTTCGGCAACATTCTATTTTGCGGCAAGATATAGATTAGAGTCTAATTCTCCATCATATAAATGTGGAAATGATAAAAATGGTAATTTATATACAGGAATTAATGGAGCCGATGTTGCAGATAAGTTTACAGTAAGCACAACCACAGGAAACGGAAAACTAGCTAATCCTGTGGCCTTGATAACAGCAGATGAGATAGTATTTGCAGGGGGAAATCACTCAACAAGTTCAAAAGCATATTATTATTATAATTCAAAAGGAACTAGTGTTACTGGCACTAATTATTGGTGGACAATGACACCTTCACATGGTTTATTGGATATTAGTTATGGTAGTTCATATTCATATGTATTTTTCTTAAATTCATCTCATAATCCAGGATATTTGGTAGGCATTGAAGCTAATAATAGTAAAACTGTAGCTCGTCCAGTTCTATCTCTAAAATCATGTGTCAAATGGAAAAGTGGAGATGGAACTACAGGGAACCCATACACTGTAAATACATTAGATACACCATGTGCTTCAGCAGAAAATTAGGAGGCCCCATGATAAACGAGCAAACAATAAATACAAGAATAGGTAAAAACATCAAAAGATACAGAACTTTATATAATGCTAATGTGGGTGAGCTTACTCAAAGTGACTTAGCTAAAAAAGTTGGAGTATCAGTATCTTTAATTGGAGGCTTGGAAAGTAAGAATTGTAACAGTGGTATTAGCATATATAACTTATACAAAATAAGTGAAGTATTAAATGTACCAATAAATAAATTCTTTGAATAATATTAATTATAGTAAAATTTATTTAAAAAAACATAAAATTAAATATGGGCAAGTCTCTACAAGAAAAACTAAAGAATTTAAAAATCAGTGACTATATATTTGGAATATTTATAGTCACTTCTTTGGTTGGAATATATGCAGACAAAAAAGAAAGAGATCAGTATTTACACAAAGATGATGAAGGATTAAAAAAAGCCCATAACATAAGACTTGTACTATTAACTATTGGAGTACTCGTTTACATATATTTTCTAGAAACAAGAATAAAAGATAGAAAAAATGCTGTTAATAAATTTTTAAGTAATTTAGATATACTAGCTTCTATTCTATTTGTAATTGGAGGTTTAATATTTCTTTATGATGAATTTAAAGGTGATGAACAATCAATTATCATTGAATAAAACCAGAAAAAAATATATAATGTAACTAATTGGAGTGATTAATATGACAAAAAAAGAATATGCTGATATTTTATTACCAGGAGTTAAACACACTAAGGAAGAATACGAAACAATATACAAAGAAAGAAATTTGCCAGAAGGCGCTATTGTAACTAGATTCGCCCCAAGTCCAACTGGATTTGTTCATATGGGTCATTTATTCACAAGTTTTGTAGCAAATAGATTCGCAAGACAAACTAATGGTATTTGTTTACTTAGAATTGAAGATACTGATACAAAAAGAACAGTTGAAAATGGAGTTAAACAAATAATAAAAGATGTAAATGATTATGGTATTAAATTTGATGAAGGTGCTATAAGTGAAACTGAAAATGATGGAGAGTATGGACCATATATTCAAAGCGAAAGAAAAGACCAATATCAAGCATTTGCAAAACATCTTATTGAACATGATCTAGCTTATCCATGCTTTATGACAGAAGAAGAGTCAGAAGAAATTAGAAAAATACAAGAATCAAAAAAAGAAAGACTTGGAATCTATGGCAAATATGCTAAATATAGAGATATCACTATGGAAAATGCTATAGAAAGAATTAATAACGGTGAAAAATATATAATTAGATTTAAGTCTCCTGGCAACTTTGAAAACAAAGTAATCGCAGAAGACGCAGTAAGAGGTGAGTTAGAATTTCCAGAAAATGACCAAGATATAGTAATAATAAAACAAGATGGTCTACCAACTTATCACTTTGCCCATCTAGTAGATGATCATTTAATGAGAGTAACACACATCATAAGAACAGATGAATGGCTTAGTTCACTACCAATTCATATTCAATTGTTTGATACTTTTGGATTCAAAAGACCCATTTACGCTCACTTGTCACCTTTGACAAAAAAAGAAGGAAATACCGTTAGAAAACTAAGTAAAAGAAAAGACCCAGAATTAGCGGTTAGTTACTATCATGAAGAAGGAATACCTACTGAAGCAGTTAAAATATATATCCTTACAATTATAAATTCTAATTTTGAAGAATGGTTCGATAGTAATAAAGATAAGGATTTTCTAGACTTTGAATTATCTTTTGATAAAGTTAGTACTTCTGGTTCATTATTTGATTTAGAAAAATTAAAGAACATTTCTAAGAATTATTTATCAACAATTTCTGCTAAAGAACTTTACGAAAGAACACTAAGTTATTCACAAGAATTTGACAATGAATTTTACGACTTATTAACAAAATATAAAGACTATTCTATTAACGTTTTAAACATTGAAAGAGAAGTAGAAAGACCTAGAAAAGATATAGAAAGTTTTAGTTCTGTAAAAAAAGAAATAGGTTATATGTATGATGAATTATTTGAAAAAGATGAAACACAATTTGAATATAAAGATTTTTATGATAAAGATTTATTAACATATTATATTGATAATGTATATGACGAATCAGATGATAAAAATACATGGTTTAATAAAATTAAAGAAATGTGTCCAAAGTTTGGCTTTGCTAGCGAAACTAAAGAATACAAGAAAAATCCAGACAACTTTAAGGGTAGTGTAGCACAAGCTTGTGAAATAATAAGAGTCGCAGTTACTCATAGAACTATGACACCAGATTTATATGAAATATTAAAATTACTTGGTAAAGATAGAATAAAATCTAGAATAGAAAAATTTAATATATAAAAGAAATCTACTTTTTAAAATGCTATCCAATTAGGAAACATAAATAAAAAGTAGTTTTTCTATATAAAAAACTACTTCGATATATATGATAATACTTATAAAAGAAAGGTGAGTAAAAAATACGCCTTCTATAACATTAGATGTTTATACCCATTAGAAAAAGAGTGTTCATAGCACTCTTAATCCAAGTTATACATCATAACTACTCAAAACATTTATTACAACATATTTCTATGTTATAACCTTAAAAATGGTGACCTGTATGGGATTTGAACCCATGAATGTCGCCTTGAGAGGGCGATGTGTTAACCATTTCACCAACAGGCCAAAACTTAACTACTTAATTATTCTATCATAATATGACATATTATACAAATATTTTTTCTAATTCACAAACTCTTTTTCACGTGCTATAATAGCACTAATATTTAAAAAGGAAGGTTTTTTATGACAGAAAAAGAAGAAATGAAAAAATGGATAACATTAATATTAATCGCAGTTATAAGTTATTTTCTAATAAATAATTTTACTACAGTACTAAATATATTAGGAAAAATAATAAATGTATTACTACCATTTATTTTAGGTGGAGTATTAGCTTTTATTCTAAATATACCTATGACTAAAATAGAAAACATTTTATTAAAGAAAATTAAAAATAAAAAGTACAAATCTTTAGTAAGAATAATATCTATAATATTATCACTTTTATTATTTATTTTGGTTATTGGTTTTATATCATTTTTGCTAATTCCAGAATTAGTAGAAAATATAGAAGCATTAATAACTAATATCCCAAATCTAGTATCAGAAGCAGAAGACTTTATTCTTAATTTATTAGATCAACATCCAAGTATACAAGTTGAAATAGAAAAGATGTTCACTAGCATTAATACAAGCTCTCTTTTAGCTGACGCTCTTAATTATATAGTTAATGGCTCATTAAGCTTTATAAGTAGCTTTATTTCAAGCATTATAACACTCTTTACAGCTATTATATTTTCTATATATATGCTAACACAAAAAGAGTATCTTATTAAAGGAGTTAAAAAAGTTTCGTTCGCATATCTAAATAAAGAAAAGGCAAACAAATTAATTGAAGTGGGTTCACTTGCAAATAAAACATTTTCTAAATTTATATCAGGACAATGTGTAGATGCAATAATATTAGGAATAATTTTATTTATAGTATTATCTTTATTTAAATTTCCTTATGCATTACTAATTTCAGTATTAACTTGTATCACAGCACTTATACCTATATTTGGAGCATTAATTGCTATGGCAGTAGGTGCTATCTTAATTGCAATAACTAGTCCATTAGAAGCATTACTATTCATTGTAATATTTCAAATAGTTCAACAAATAGAAGGTAATTTTATATATCCAAGAATAGTTGGTTCATCAGTAGGACTTTCTCCTTTATGGACCTTATTTGCAATAACAGTAGGTGGAAGTTTATTTGGAGTAGTAGGAATGATAATAGGACTTCCTTTAGCATCAATAGCTTATGCAATTCTAAGAAGTAATGTAAATAATAAAATAACAGAAAAAAATATATCTATATAAAAATAAAATGTAAAGTTAAATTTAATATTATTTATAAAATGAGTATCCTCTGATAAAATAAAATAGACGGAGGTAAGAAATATGAGTAAAGTAGGTACAATAGCAAGGGGAATAAGAACAGGAGTAATAAAAGAAGGAGATAATCTAGTAGACATAACAGTTAACAGTGTACTAGACGCAGCTAAAGAAGAAAACTTTACATTACAAGACAAAGATATTGTTGCTATTACAGAAGCAGTAGTAGGTATAAGTTCTGGAAATTATGTGACAGTAGACGAAATAAGCGAAGACATAAAAAGAAAATTTACTAGTAAACATATAGGCATAGTATATCCAATTTTAAGCAGAAATAGATTTGCAGTTTTATTGACAGCTTTTGCGCGTGCTATGGATAAAATAACAATGTTACTTAGTTATCCAAGTGATGAAGTAGGAAATGATATTTTAGATAAAGAAAAATTAAGAGAAAGTGGAATCCCTCTTTCAAACTATACTATGAACGAACAAGAATATACAGAAAAATTTGGAGATTTTAAACATATATTTACAGGAGTAAATATGGTGGATTTTTATAGAGAATTAGCCAAAAAAGAATCTTGTGAAATAGAATTTGTTTTCTCAAATAATAGTGATGTTATATTAAATTATACAGATGAGATACTTTGTGCTGATATACATACAAGAAATGAAACCAAAAAATATTTAAAAGATAAAGGATGCAAAAAAGTTTTAGGTCTTGATGATATAATGACAGAGAGTATAAATGGAAGTGGATATAACGAAGAATACGGACTTTTAGGAAGTAATCGCGCTACTGAAGAAAGAGTAAAACTTTTTCCAACAAATTGTCAAAATCTAGTAGAAGAAATTCAAAAAAAGTTTTTAGAAAAAACAGGTAAAAATATAGAAGTGATGGTTTATGGTGACGGAGCATTTAAAGATCCTGTAGGTAAAATCTGGGAATTAGCAGATCCAGTTGTTAGTCCAGGTTATACAAGTGGATTAGAAGGAAGTCCAAATGAATTAAAACTTAAATACTTATCTGATAATAAATTTGCGGATTTAAAAGGCGAAGAACTAGAGATTGCTATAAAAAAAGAAATCGAAGAAAAAAGTAAAAATTTAAAAGGAACTATAGCTTCACAAGGAACTACACCTAGAAGATATACAGATTTAATAGGTTCACTTTGTGACTTAACAAGTGGTTCTGGAGATAAAGGAACACCAGTAGTATTAGTGCAAAACTACTTTAAAAACTACGCTGAGTAAAAAAATAACTGTAATTGTAACAGTTATTTTTTTGAAAAATTATCTAAAATTAATTCATATATTTTTTTACAAGAATCTCTTTCATTATTCATTGAAAGTTTATTTTTCATAGAATTTATAATAAAAGGATACTCTAAACTTAGCTTAACTTTATAAGCCAAATAATTAGCGCCCCTTACTTTAATAGCATAATGCTTTTTTGTCATAAATTTAGCATTATAATTTTCTTGAGCTTTTATTCCCGGAATTAAAATACAAGGTTTTTTCATTTCTATACATTCATTTAAAGTATTCACCCCAGGCTTGGTAATAACTAAATCAGAAATACTCATTATATTAAAAACGTCTTTAGTAAATCCCAAAACAATAACATTTCGTATATCATTCTTTAATAAATAATCTTCACATTTAGCTTTTAAATTTTTATTATTTCCACAAATAAAAATCAAATTAATTGGGTATCTTTTTTTAACCACAGCTTTAAAATAGTCAAATACATAATCATACCCAACACTACCACCTGCAAAAAACAAATATATTGGTTTATCATCCTTAATACTATATTTCTTTAATATAAAATCTCTGTCTTGTAGATTAGAAATTAAATTCTTATCGATAGGAATTCCAAAAGTAAAAATTTTATTTTCATCAATTTTATTCTGAATTAAATCCTCTTTAACCATTTCATTAGCAACCACATAATAATCTATTTCATCTTTATTAACAGTCCACCACTCATGATGAGAAAAATTAGTAATAACAGTCATAATCTTACAATCTATAATACCAAGACTATTATAAAACCCAGCAATATAACTAACATAAAAATGAGTAGCAATTATTAAATCAGGATTAAAATTTATTAATAAATCTCTAAGCTTAGAATTATCACAAGATTTTATAGAAAAACGTCTATTAAGCTTACCAATAACTTTATTATCAGCAAGTCCATAAACAAACTTAGATAAACGCTCATGCTTATTAATAAAATTAAAAATATTATTATAAAAATGAGTAGAATACTTTGAATAAAGAGATAAATTCACTAACATAACTTCAAATTCATCTTTTTCATCAAAATATTTCTTTATACAAAGTGCTGCAGATTTATCTCCAATTGCATACTCAGTATATCCAATTAATATTTTTTTTCTCATATATACCTCATAATTATTATAAAACATAATTTGAAAAATAAAAAGAGTAAACTAATTGACACATTTTGTTAAAAACTTTACTTAATTAGACATAAATATGATATGATTATAATGGAGATGATGTACATGAATGAATTTAGCAATATGCACATAATTCACCGAGGAAATTATTCATATAAATATCCCGAAAATTCTATTCCAGCTTTTAGAGAATCTCTAAGTAAACATAAAATAATAGAATTAGATTTACATATTTTAAAAGATAACACAGTTATAGTATTTCACGATGATAACTTAAAAAGAATGTGTGGAGTAGACATTGAAGTAAAAGATTTAACTTATGAAGAAATATCAAAATATAACCTCAAAGAAACTATATACAAAATACCTACTTTTGATGAAGTATTAACATTAGTAGGTGGCCATGTTTCAATAGATATTGAACTTAAACATGATGTACATGACCATAGATTAGAAAATGAAGTAATAAATAAATTAAAAACATACAAAGGAGAATACTACATAAAATCTTTTGATCCAAAAATTGTAAAGTGCATTAAAAGACTAAGAAGAAAGAATAAATTAAAATTTAAAATAGGATTATTAATAAATAACAAAGCATCATTAATTTTATCTTATATTATAAATCCAGACTTTATAGCATTTAACTATAAAAATATAAACAAACCATTTTATAAATGTATAAGTAAAAGAAAACCAACTTTATTATATACTATAAAAACAGAAGAAGAATTAAACTCATTAAAAGACTTTAAAGGCGGATATATTGTAGAGAATTATGAATCAGTATTCAAAAATTAGTTGACTTAACATTCATATTTGTGATATTATCATATTGCATTTATGGCGATGTAGCTCAACTGGCTAGAGTGCACGGTTCATACCCGTGAGGTTCAGAGTTCGATTCTCTGCGTCGCTACCAATTTAAGAAATAACTAGATTAGTCTAGTTTTTTAATTTTATAAAAAAATGGTATAATAGTTTTACATACAAATAATAATTGTATAGAGATAGTGTGAAAAGTTTTATGAAAAACTAAGCACTAAGTGAAAATGGTATTAATA
>CANSAJ010000041.1 GCA_947644695.1 uncultured Bacillota bacterium
CAAAAATTTTTAAGCTTTTTTCAAAAAACTATTGACTATTCATAGTTGGTCTCCAAAAATAAAAAAACTACAAATCTAAGGACTAGAATATGTCTAGCGGTACCACCTTAGTTTATAGTTTTAAACTATACATCTTTACTTTTAACGCAAGTTACACGATCTTACTTAACATTTTGTATCTTCATAAATAACCAATATTAGTTTTCACCAACCACTAACTCTCTACAAAAAAGAATATTTATTACTCCTCAAAACAGTAATATAGACTAATTATAATCCCTTAAATTTCATTAATCAAGTACATTCCGATTTTTTCTATTTTAGAATTTTTCGGAATTTAATTAATAATAGCACTTATAGGAATAATTTTATTATCTTCATCTAAATCTGACATATATTGACTAGTACAAATAATACCACCACTTCCTACATTTTTAATACTCTTAAATGCTTTAAAACCATTAATCATTTTAATATCTACTTTACTATTCATTTTAATTTCAAACAAATGTAAAACATTATCTTCATCTGTAATAATTAAATCAACTTCATTTCCATTTTTATCCCTATAATAACTTAATTGATATTCCAAATTAAAATTATTATTATTTTTAATAATCTCACTAATTACATAACTTTCATATAAATTACCTAAAAATGTATACTTATTAATTGCTGTTATACTATTAAGTCCTAACAAATAAATAGCAAGTCCAGTATCCATAAAGATTAATTTTGGATGAGTTTTAAGTTTTTTAAACTCATCTTTTTTATATTGATAGATAAAGCTAATTATACCTGTATTTTCTAATATAGAAAGCCATGTTTTAACAGTTTTATCACTAATACCAATTTCATTTGCAAGATTACTGTAATTAACAATCTGCCCACATTTACTAGCCACTATTGCCATAAAACTCCTAAAAGTTTCCAAATCTTGAACATCCTTTAATTCTCTAATATCTCTATCTAAATATAAATTAATGTAACTTTTATAATAAAATGCTCTATCTACATTATGAAAAATAACATCAGGCATACTCCCCTTAAACATTTTATCAACCACATCATTTTTACTTATATAATCTGAAGGCGTTAATTCATTTACATTTAAAGGCAAAAACTTTAAACTATTTATTTCTCGATCAGTCAAAGGAGTCATTTCTAATACACCCATTCTTCCAACTAATGTTTCGCTTACACCTTTCATTATTTGAATTTTTTGACTTCCTGTTAACCAAAATAAATCTCTTTTATCAGTATTATCACAATAAATTTTTATATATGAAAATAAATTTGGAGCATATTGTATTTCATCTATAATAACTGGAGGACAATATTTTTTTAAAAATTCCTTAGGATTATTATTAGCAAAAGCTCTTAATTCTATATCATCCAATGTCACATATTTTCTAGCTCTACTTTTTATTTCTTTTAGCATAGTGGTTTTTCCTACCTGTCTTGGCCCTGTAACTAAAACTGTTTTAAAATTTTGTGTATACTCTAAAAAAAGTTCCTTTATGTCCCGATTATAATATTTCAATTGAATCACCTAAATATAATATATCACATTGTTGCATTTCATTCAAGAACTTTTCGGAATGCTATTCCGATTTTTTCTGTTTCAGAATTTTTCGGAATTAATCTTATTATTAAGAGAAATAAGATTTGAGGATTAAATTATAACAAATATTTTACAAATTTTAAGATTTACACACTTCTTCTAACATTATCTTCAAAAAATGTTGCTTCTGATTCCTTAAATCTTTTGCTTAACTCATTAATGTATCTAGAATAATCTAAATTAAGTTTTACAACTCTATCTACTTCTTTTAACGCTTCTTCATGACTAAATCCTTGTGCTTTACGAACATTTAAAAGCATACTTCTAAAATCAGCTAAAGATGGTTTCTTAGCATTTATATAAGTAGTCATTTTTGTTCCGTTTAAAGGCTCACCAAATAAATCTTGATAATGTTTCCTTAAAAATCGCATAGCCTCATCAGTTAAATATTTATTATATTTTGGAGATTGAAGTGCCGCGAAAATATTTAAATAATCAGGCAACTCATCTCCATTATACATTTTTATATGTTCAGAAACAGGAACTAAAAAAGCAAAATACAAATCTAAATTATTTAATGTATCAAAATTATAGGCATCTTTAATGGCAGAATCAACTCTATTATCAACAGTCATATCAAGCTCAAAGATTCCATGAATATTATATTTATCATCATCTATTCTAACCATAACTGAAGCATGATTTATTTTAGAAAACAGATTAGAAGTTGTTCCAATAGAAGGCGATAAACCATTCATAATTTCCCTAAAGGTTGCCACATACCCCATACAAACTGCATATTCTGTACTCATAACTGAATGTGGCGCTCGACCTTGAGAACCGATCTTATTCGCATTTCTATATGGAATAGATTTCATTAAATCATAAGCATACATAACTTTTTCAACTGGACTCAAATCATAAGAAGTAATTAATTTCCTATACCATTTTATTGACTCGCGTAGATCTTTCCATTCTTCATAATTTGAACAAAAAAATTTATTATCACAATAATCTATCTTTAAGTCACAAATTTCACTAATTCTTTTTAAAAATTCCATATCAAAGTCTTCATCATATCTATTAGAGTATTCACTTATATTAATACTAACCTCATCCATTGGTATTTGATTTTTAGTAAAAACATCATATAACTGCTTTACTTTAGACATATCATCTAATTTTACAGACAAAGATAATTTCCCATTAACTAAATTAGTTTGAATATTCATTCCTTCACCAAATAAATCAAGTTTAACATTAGAATCCCTTAAACTTTCAGCATTAAACAATTGTATTAAAAGAAATGCATCATTTAAAGAAAAATTATTTAAAAAAATATTAATTTTTTCAAATTTATAACCTTTTCCTACTAAAACAGAATAAACCTTAAATAATTCACTCACGTCAAATCCCTCTACATTAAAGTTTTCTATAACTAAACTTTGCATCTCTATCAAATAAGAATTAAATTGTTTAAAAGAATGATTTATTTCTACATTTTTTAAATGTGATAAATCAATTTTAGATAATAACTTAGAAGCTACTTCTTCATTTAGCTTTCCTTCAATAATCAAATTGCTAGTATTAATTATTGTATTACCGTGTAACACATTTACTACCATACCATTATAATAAACATAAACTCCTTGACTAGAGGCAACAGTAAGAAAATCTATTGTAACATTTTCATAATTTATATTTAAATCTCCTACTGTAAGTTCTTTTAAACCTAAAGTACAAAAAAATTCTAAAGTTTTTTCGTCTAATAAAGAATTCTCACCTAAATCAATTTTTTCTAAATTAGGTAAAGATTTAAAAAAATCCAAATCTGATCGAACATCATCAGAATATTTTAATTTAATAGATTTTACATCTTTTCTAATATATTTTTTTATTTTATCCCAAGAATCATAATTAAAATTAGTTAAATCTATATCTATATTATTTTCTAAATATTTAATTAACTTCTTGTGTTTACTTCCTAATAATTTTTCTAATATATCTTTAAAAGCCATAACAGTCACCTTCATTTTATGATATTCTCTTCATTTATTATAATATCATAAATTTCATGAACTTTATAGTCTCCTGTTACTTTAACTTTTATAAAATTATCAGTATGTCCTATAAAATATCCATCTTTTTTTTCTTCAAATAAAACTCTCATAGTTTTACCATAATAATTAGTATAAAATTCTTTTTCTAATTCTAGTGACAAATTCATAAGTTCTTTTACTCTTCTCTTTTTCTCTACACCATCTACTTTTTCATTCATCATACTTGCGACTGTTCCATATCTATCTGAATAAGGAAAAACATGAATACTTGTAAACTTAACTTCTTTTATAAAATCTAAACATTCTAAAAACATACTCTCAATTTCTCCAGGAAAACCAACAATAACATCTGTAGTAATACTTAAATTTTCTTTAATACTTCTCATATAATTTATTTTATCTAAATAAAACTTCTTATCATACTTTCTATTCATAAGTTTTAAAACTTCATCACTACCAGACTGAAGTGGAATATGTAAATGAGGAACTAAAGTCTTGCTTTCGCTAAATACTTTTAAGACTCTATCATTAAGTTCATTTATTTCAATAGAAGAAATACGTAATCTTTCTAAACTTGGAATACTAACTAAATCTTCAAGCAAATTCGCAAAATCATATCCATTATCATTATAAGACCCTGTATGTATACCAGTAAGTACAATTTCTTTATGACCTTTATTAACTAAAGATGTAACTTCTTCTATAACTTTATCTCTAGATTTGCTTCTTAATCCACCTCTTACATAAGGAATAATACAATAACTACAAAAGTTCTCACATCCATCTTGAATTTTTACATAAGCTCTAGTTCTACTTTCCTCACCATCAATAAACATATCTTCAAAAGTTTCATTTTCTAAATTATAAAATCTCTGTATTTTACTTTTATTATTTATATAATCTTCTAAATACTCTATAATCTTACTTTTATCTTTATTTCCTAATATTATATCAGCATCTATCTCATCTAATCTACCAGTTTGATAAGCATTTTGAGCATAACAACCTATAGCTATAATTATTGAATCTTTATGGTCTCTTCTTATACTATTTATAATCTGTCTACTTTTTCTATCACTCATATTCGTAACAGTACATGTATTAATCACATAAATATCAGCATTTTCACTATCAAAAACATAGCCTTTTTTTACAAAAAGGCTATAAATAAACTCACTTTCATAACTATTAACTTTACATCCTAAAGTTTTAATACAAAATTTATTATAATGCACGTCTAAACTCCTTCATAGCTTTCAAAAAAGCTTCTTCTTTATAATAAGGTTTATCATTAGTCTCGCTATAAGTATCAATATTACTAGTATCCACTTTAGCAACACGAATATCTCCTAACTTTTCTTGACTTTCATAACTAATAGCACCTTCACTCGCGCGTTTCAATAATTCCTCATAACTAATAATAGCTTTCTTCTCTTGTTCCTCTTCATATCTCTTTATCTGCTCCTCATGTACTTGCATCTCACCAGTAGCTCTCATATGATTAAGTCTTTCTTCAAGTTCACTCGCACTTATAATAGCAGTAGCTTCTTGCTCATCCTCATAACTTTTAAAAGCTTCTTCAGGAATCTCCAACTCTTCTTCTGGTTCTTCAAAATTAAACTTAGATTGCTCTATATGTCTAATAGCATTAGCACTCGCTGCTGGATTCTCTAAATTTAATGAACTAAGATCTTCATCATCTAAGTCTGAAAATGACATATCCTCACTCATTAACTCATCAATATCTTCATCCAACTTATAATCATCTATTACACTTTCTTCAACAGTAGGACTAGAGACAGGTTCAAAACTTCTAACAGGCTCTACATTAACATTCTGATTCATCATCATAATAGGTTTTTCATTAATTGGTTTTATAACTTCTTCAAACTCATCTTCTAACTTTTCATCAATTTCATCTTCATCTATATCATAATCATATAAATCATCATCGTCTTCTTCATCAATATCTAATTTTTCATACTCAGTATCACTACTTTGTAATCTAACCAAATAAACAATAACCAAAATGATAACTACCATCATAATTATCAAAAAGATTAAGAAGAAATCACCACCAACTAAAAGTTCAATAAAATTATTAATACTATCATTCATAAATCTCACCCATTCAAATAATTAATAATAGAACACACATTAACTATAACTGTTTCTGTTCTAAGTATATTATTACCAAGAGACGTTCTAATAAATCCTTTACTTACAAGTATATTCTCTTCAGCTTCGGAAATTCCACCTTCTGGTCCAAATACTAAAGATATTTTATCACACAATGTATTCTCATTTAACACTTCTTTTATTGGTTTTACATTTTCTTTGTCAAGAGAACACAAAATATTTACACCTTCTAGACTTTCTATACTGTCAACTGAAATGATAGACATAACTTCAGGAGCAAAAAGTCTTCTAGACTGTTCACTAGCTTCTTTAGCTATTCTATTCCATCTTTCTAACTTTTTTTGTTCTTTATCTTTACTTAAAACAAATTTAGAATGACTAAAATTAACTGGAACAAATTTACTAACTCCCATCTCCGTTCCCTTTTCAATAATAAAACTCATCTTTTCATCATTAAGAACTGGAATATATGCCAAAACAAAAATATTTTCAGTTCCTTCTTTATATACAGATTTAATATTTACACTCTTAAAATCAGAGTTTAATTGACACAAATAAAGAACATTAGAATAACCAACTAAAACCTCTTGTAAAGGTTTCATTCTCATAACATTCTTAATATGATGAATATCATCTTCATTTAAAAATAAAATATTATCTTTTCTTTCTTTACTAAAATATTGCTGCATAACTAAATTATACCAGACCATACCAAATAAATCTATAAATAGAAAAAACCATAACTTAAATTATAGCCTTTTCTTTCTAATTTTCTAATCCTTCACATGTACTATCTATACTAACTTCATATGGATTATCACTTGTTCCATCCCCACTTTTCCATTTTACACATGATTTTAGAGATAACACTGGACGCGCTACATTCTCATAATCACAAATTGTATTAGTAAGAATATTGTCTCCATCAATTAACATAACTTGAGGTTGTTTAGCAGTGCCTGAAACAACAAAATAAGCAGGACTCATTGTCCACCAACCTACCGCTCCTGTTGCACTTGTTCCTTTAGCATTATAATAATAATATACTTTACCTCTACCTGCAAATACTACTTCATCTGCTGTCATCAATGCCACTGGATATATTAGTTCTCCATTTCCCGTTTTTAAACTTACCGTAAATCTATCAGCTTTATCAGCTCCATTTATTCCTATATATAAACTTCCATAAGGATCATTTCCACATTTATATGATGAAAAGCTATTAGAAAAATACTCAAGCCTATTATATGCTGCATAATGAAAAGTCTGTGTAAGACTATATCCATCGTTTGCTCTGTCATTACAATAGATTGCTGTTTTACTTACATAACCATTATAACTATCATATATATTATCTTTATACCAAGAATCTAACATTTTCTTAATTTTTGAATCTTCATCATTTAAACGATCATTTTTAACATTTCCTGTTGAATAACCATACATATATCCAACAGCATTTGGTACCTTGCCTTTAGTAGCATCACAAAATCTAGAAGTAATAGTTATTGACTCTGCATTCTTATCTGGACCCACATATAATAAACGCACACTCTCGTCTTCATTTATACGAATAATTCTCCAATATATTCCTGCAAAGTATACCCAGTTATCTAATGCATTCCCTGCAAAATAATATACGTTTTCTCCTATTCTATCTCCATTTATGTCTTCAGTTCGATCTCCATTTGCAACATACAACGTTCCTGTATTTTCACCTTCATATTTATTTCTATCTAAATCAGGCCTTGCTCCTGGTCTTATTGGATGATCTGCTAAAATTTGATCTTTCAATAAAGTTACCATTTTCAATTCTACTGTACAAGTTTGAGACGACATAACATTTTTAATCGTCAGCGTTCCTCCATCCATGCTTGTAGTAGCTCCTCCATTACATGTAACTGTTGGATTATCTAAAGTGTATCCTTCACTAGCAGTTACAGTAAATGTTCTTGATTCTCCTTCAGGCACTATTATATTAGATGGTTTTACTGTACCTCCTGTAACATTTACTGATAAATTATGTTTAGGCTTTTCATCCTTCTCAGCACATGTACTATCTATATCAACTTCATATGGATTATCTGAAGTTCCATCTCCACTCTTCCACTTAACACATGATTTAAGAGATAGGACTGGGCGTGCTCCGCGATCATGGCTCACGAGAGCGTTATTGCTAGTCAAGTTGCCAGGACCACTAATAGCCCCCACATTGAATATGAGCGAATAACTATAATTTGAGTAAAAACCATATGGAGTCATTGTCAACCACCACTCAGTTCCAGTTACACTTCCTCCAGCGGCGTTATAGTAATAATATGTCGGCGCATTTGTACCATACTTGCCCCCAGCGAATGCTACCTCATCCGCTGTAATCAAAGCTACTGGATTTGTTAACTTTCCATTACCAGTCAATGCACTAACTGTAAATTTATCTGCTATATTCACTCCATTTTCTCCCGTATACAAGCTCCCTGCGACATCATTTCCACATTTATATGATGGTACCATATCAGCATCCAATCTATAATACGACGCATAGTAAAATGTACTTGATGTACTATACCCCTCATTTGCCCGATCATTACAATAGATTGCTGTCTTACTTACATATCCATCATAATTAGGTTCTATTGTATCATCATACCATTTATCTATTACTCCTTTAACTGTTGAATCTGTAGTATTCTTTCTATTATTTTCTAAACTACCAGAATCACCATACATATATCCTACATACATTGGATCGTTATAACTTGTATTATATACACTTTCACCTATATATCCAGCCTCTGTATTCTTATCTGGGCCTACATATAAAAGTCTTACACTACCTTCTTCATTTATTCTTATTATTCTCCAATATAATCCTGCAAACTTAACCCAGTTATCTAACGCATTACCTGCAAAATAATATACTGTT
>CANSAJ010000042.1 GCA_947644695.1 uncultured Bacillota bacterium
AAACAAGACAGTAGGAAGAATAGGTTCAACATCATTCCAAGTATCAGCAAACAGCGGCTACACCTTAACAGGAGCAACAGTCACATGTACAAACAATGCAGTTGCAACCATAACCAATGGAACAGTAAATGTAAGTAACATAAAATCAAATACCACATGTACTATAGTACCAAAAGAAGCGATTAAGGTAACATTAGTAGTAAACAATGGTACTGGAGGTACGACTAAAACTTTAGATACTGCAGGAGGAACCCTAACATTTACAGGAATATCACCAAATAGTGGCTACATCTTAGATAATGAGAATATGACATGTACAGAAGGAGCAAGTATAACACTAAATGGAACAACAGCAACAGTAAGTAATATAAATAGTACTCAGGCATGTACAATACCATCACTTTCAACATCAATATTAAAAAATAAAATCTTAGCCGACCATCCAACAAGACCAGGAGATAGGCCAAATTTAAATAGTGGAATATTTCAAGATAATAATACTAAAACCTTATACACAGCGAGTGGTAACCAGACTGAGGGAGGAAAGACAGTATATTATTTTGCTGGAAATGCATTAGATAACTGGATATATTTCGCTAATCTATATTGGAGGATAATCAGAATAAATGAGGATGGAAGTGTAAGGCTTTTATATGTAGGCCCAGATAAGAATACAGAAAAAGGATATATAAATGAAACAAAAAGTAAATATAATAAAGCAGATAATGATCCAATGTATGTAGGATATATGTATGGAAGTAGTGGAAGTGTAGCAAGTAATAGAAATAACACGACTAACTCAACAATAAAAGGAGTAGTAGATACATGGTATAATAGCAAGATAAAGACTAGTTATGGTAACTATGTAAGTAGAACAGCAATCTATTGTAACGACAGGGCAAATGAAGGATATAGTACATCAGAAACCATCTACTATGCTGCATATAAGAGACTAGTAAATGCAAAAGCTCCAGCATATAAATGTGGAAATAATGCTTCAGGAAGTTTGTACACAGGAACCAATGGTGCAAATACTGCTGATAAATTTACTGGAAGTACAAGTACAGGAAATGGAGCGTTAAAAGATATGCCAATAGCCTTGATGACAGCAGATGAAGTGGCATTCGCCGGAGGTAAATATGGTACAAATGCGCCAGCATATTATTACTACAACGCTGTTGGAGGTAGCGTAACTGGGTCCACCTGGTGGTGGACAATGAGTCCGTATCTCTATTTTAAAAATGGTACTTCTGGTTTTTATTCGGAAACATTTGTAGTGTATGGTTATGGTGAAGCGTTTGGTTCTAGCGTCTCTGGCGACTTGAATTATACACATAGCGACCTTGAGATAGGAGTACGTCCAGTAATTTCTCTGAAATCTTGCGTTAAATGGAAAAGTGGAGAAGGAACTAGTGATAATCCATACACAGTAGATACATTAAGCTCAACATGTTACTCAGCAGAAAATTAGGAGGCACCCATGATAAATGAACAAACAATAAATACAAGAATAGGAAAAAATATCAAAAGATACAGAACATTATATAATGCTAATGTAGGAACACTAACACAAAAAGATCTAGCTAAAAGAATAGGCGTATCAGTATCATTAATAGGTGGATTAGAAAGTACTAATATAAAACAAGGAATAAGTCTTTACAACTTATACAAAATAAGTGAAGTTTTAAATGTCCCGATAAATAAATTCTTTGATCAATAATGTTGTGTGCAAAATAAATTACAAAAGAGGTCAAATCTATTGACTTTTTTTATATATTATTATATAATTTAAACGTTAATTCACAGAGGGGGGTAAGAAATTATGTGTGGATCAAGAGAAGTAAAATCAAGTTTTAGTAAAAGAAAATTAGCTGGAATACTAGCAGCAGTAACTATGTTGGGTGGAGCAGGTATTTCGATTGGGAATACAATTTTCTCAATAGGATCAAAAAATCCAAATGAAACACCAAATCCAACACCAGATAAGACTATTGAAAGTCCAAAACCAAGTTCAAGTAATGATGGAAACACAGATGAATTTGTTGTATCAACAGCTTCACCAGAAGTAACAGCAACACCAGAACCATCAGAAGACTTAGGAACAACTAATACTTATAATAATTATAGTTCAACATTTAGAGATTTAAGCGAAGAAGAAGTATATGGAAGAGCAGCAGAAATACAAACTTATTTTGATGAGTTAGCACCTTATCAAGGTGTAACAACTGAAGAAATAGTTGAAATGTTAAATTACATAAATGGTGGAGTAGTAACAGAAGTTAGTAGAGAAGCAGCATTAAATGTAATACAACAAATAGAAGTATTAATGAATGGTGAAATAAATTATGCAATTGACATGATCAATAAAGGTGAAAGTGGACGTACTCCAACTACAACAGCTATTGATTATGGAATGTTCTGTATAGACGGATCAAAAGCACAAAGATTAGCTAGTGAAATATCACTTTATAGAGAAGGTATGTTATTAAATTTAAATAATGATGAAGGAAAAGAAAATGCAATTAGCTTTACTAAACTTTTAATGCAATCATGGTATTTAAATGGTCATGAAGCTATAAGTGCTTATGCATTAGAAGTAGCTGGAAGAGCAGCTTTTATCGATAAACTATTCTTAAATACTGCAATGTTAGCTGGAGCTTATGATCAAAATCTATCAGTAATAAATCCATTAACTGATGAACCTATAACTTTAATGCAAATAGTCGAAGAAATAAACAAAGCAGACTGTCAAGCAGAATTAGAAGCAGAAAATGGAGATATAGTTACAACATATATAAATAAGTTTTCATATGATATGCAAGGTATGCTAGTTGAAGCAACAAGCAATAAACAAGCATATGAAGAAAATAAAGGTCTAACATTAAAACCAGAAAATTAGTGAGGGGGGAATAAATATGTATAGTAGTGAAAAAAATCCAGGAATAAACTGGAAAGACCTAATAATTAAAGCTATATTTTTAGTAATATTTCTATTACTACTAGTATGGTTATTTCCAAATGTACCTAACATGAAACCTTTTTACAGTAATGTATTCAGAGAAAATGTTAAATACATGCAAGATGCAGCAGAAAGTTATTATACTAATGAAAGATTACCAAAAAACATTGGTGATTCTGCTGAAATGACTCTACAAGAAATGATTAATAAAAACTTAATATTACCATTTGTAGATCAAGATGGTAACGAATGTGATACTTATAAATCATATGTAGAAGTTACTAAAAATGAAAATGATTACACTTTAAAAGTAAATCTAGTATGTCCAACTGAAAGTAACTTTGTAGAAAAAGTACTAGGATGTTATGATTATTGTGATTCATGTGAACAAAAACTAGAATATCAATTTAGACAAGAAAACACAGCTGACAAAACATTATATAGTTGTCCTGATGGTGGAACACTAAATAATGGTCAATGTTATATTTATAAAACTGATAGCTATAAAGCAAGTCAAACAACTTCAAAAGGTGAATACTATTGTCCAAAAGGTGGAACACTAAGCGGAACAGTATGTTATGTAAATGAAACATCATCTTATAAAGCTTCAGTAACAACAGGAGCATACTATTGTCCATATGGAGGAATCTTAAGTGGAACAACTTGTTATGTAAAAGATTCAACATCTTATGCTTCAAATACTACTTATTATTGTCCAAATGGAGGAACATTAAGTGGAACAACTTGCTATACTAGTACAAGTGGTTCAAGCTACAGAGCATCAATAAGAAACTATACTTGTCCAGATGGAAGAGTACAAAGTTCATCAAAATGTGCTACTTCAACAAGTGGTTCAAGCTATAAAGCATCAATAAGAAACTATACTTGTCCAAATGGAACAATACAAAGCTCAGCTAAATGTGCTACAACAACAAGTGGAAGCACATACAAAGCATCAATAAGAAACTACACATGTCCAAATGGAACAACACAAAGCTCATCAAAATGTACAACAACAACAAGTGGAAGTTCATATCCAGCAAAAGCAACAACAACTTCTACAAAAGTAAGATATACAAGTCCTAGAAGTGGAAGTGCTTATACATCACTAGGAACAACAACAGAATATGTATGTACATCATCTGCAAATTGTCCAGGATATGTAACTTATTATAACTATTTATATAAAACTACTAAATACAGTTGTCCAAGCGGAGGAACACTAAGCGGAACAACATGTAAAGTAGCTGGTAAAACAACAACTACAACAGGAACACCAAACTACTATTGTCCAAATGGAGGATCACTAAGTGGTTCAACATGTAGAGTATTAGGAAATACATCCTTTGCAACAGGAACACCAAACTATTATTGTCCAAATGGGGGAACACTAAGCGGTTCAACATGTAGAACATTAGGAAATGCTTCATTTACAACAGGAACAGCAAATTACTATTGTCCAAACGGAGGAACACTAAGCGGAACAACATGTATAACTTCAGGTTACAATTCAAGCTATGTGGCATCATTCAATAGAACATGTCCAAACGGAGGAAGATTAGAAGGAACAAGATGTGTAATAGATGATTCTTATACATATAACGCTTCTAAAAATAATGATAGTAAATATTGTCCAAACGGAGGAACATTAAGTGGAGATAATTGTATAGTAGATAATTCATATACATATGAAGCATCTAAATCAACAGGAAATACAATTTACACTTGTCCAAACGGAGGAGAATTAAAAGATGGACTTTGCTATATAACAAAAGTATCAAGTTCATATAAAGCTAAAGTAACTACTACTAAAGTAACATCTTATAGCTATAAATGGAGTACAGAAAAAACTCTAGAAGGATGGACTCCTACTGGAGAAACAAGAATATTAGAAACTAATAAAATATAATGAAATGGCTAGAAAACTAGTCATTTTTTCTATATATATAAATATAATTTTATGGGTGAATATTATGTTTAACTTAAAAGATGCTTCTTATGCAGCATTTGTATTAGGAATAAAATTTGATAAATACACTATAGAAGAATTTCTAGATGGAATAAATATAGAATTAGAACATGGACTCATAGATAAAAAAACTAATGTAACAAACAATGACTTAATCACAACATCTAAAATAGCCCTAGCACACTTAAATGAATATCCTAATTATTACAATAAATCATATGGACTAAGAGCATTTGAAAAATTCTTAAGCGAGCAATTAAACCAAAATAACTAAAACTTATATAAAAGAGATGACTTTTTACACTTCCTCAATTGACACAAAACAATATAAATGCTAACATTAAATCGGAGGGGTGTAAAATGAATACAAAAAGAATAAATAGATATAGTATTGCACAGTTATCTCAAACTGAAACAAGAAGAATAACTAGCAATTCATATGTTCAAGATCTATTAACTATAATAGATAATTACAATGATAATAAAAGCAATCCTTATTTTATAGGAGATATAAGAATATATGGAAGAGAAAGAAAAGTAGTTTTTAATAAATACCAAAAAATATCATCACCATCATTACTAGAAGAGATAGATAGAACTACAACATGCTTTAATAGTAGTTCTGACTTACAAATGTTATATGGACCAAACATAAGTAATACTAATCCAGTGGTAATTATTTATCGAGTTAAAAAAAGAGTAAAAGCTCTACCACCATTATTTAAAAAAGACGAAAAATATTTAAATAGAGAATATATATTATCTTGCCTAAAAAAATATGGTAGAGATATAGAATTTATAAATAAAATTCTAAAAGATCCAAAAATAAACGGATTAGTAAGAAGTTCAATTAACCATTTTGATTCACTATATATGTTAAGAGATCAATTAAAACATTCTAAAGGAGAAGAAGTATCAATAGAAAAATTATTAAATTTCTATAGAAACTTCGTTCATGAAAAAGGAAAATTTAATTACTATAACTTTAGAACAATAGCTTTATTAATAAGAGATTATGAAAGTCAAATAAATTATGAAGAAGAAAGAGCAGAAGTAGATGGTCAATTTATATTACCAGAATACATACGAGCTAGCAGAAAAGAATACTATGAAAGCCTTAAACTTGAACTAACAGAATGCCAAAAAGAAACAAGCTTTGGAAAAAAATTAATAGAAAGACATGAAACGACAAAATAACCAGTCGTTTTTTTTTATACTAAAGTAGGTGAGTATATGAAAATATATATAGACCTAGTACTATTTCTTAATTTCGCTTTTGACTTTATTCTTTTACTTACTGTATCTCTAGTATTAAAACGAAACGTAAGCCTAAAAAAAATAACCCTTGGAGCCTTAACAGGAAGCCTTACTATATTAGTCCTATTCGTACCATTTACCACAATAACTTTATTCATATTAAAAATAATACTAAGCATAATAATAGTAATGATCACATATGGAATTAAAGACATAAAATACATACTTACAAATCTATTTTACTTCTACATAACAAGTATCATTCTAGGTGGCTTTATGTACTATCTTAACATAGAATTTAGCTACAAAAACATAGGAATGATATTTTATCACAAAGGAATGGGAGTAAATTATATATTTATTCTAATTGCTTCTCCTATAATACTATATATCTACACTAAAGAAATGAAAAAACTAAAAGAAATAAATACACTAAATTATAAAGTAGATGTATATTTAAAAAACAAAAAAATAATAAGACTAAATGGATTCCTAGATACAGGAAACACATTAATCGAGCCTTATAAAAAAAGAAAAGTTATAATAACAAACTCTAAAGAAATAGCCTCATACATAAATGAAAATAACTTCTTTCTAGTACCATATGAAACAGTAAGTGGAAGTGGGTTATTAAAATGCATAAAAGTGGACAAATTATATATAGAAGGATTAGGCATAAGAAATGATATAGTAATAGGATTAACAAAAGAAGAAATAAGAAGAAATGGAATTGATTGTATACTAAATTACTTACTATTGGAGGATAAAAAATGAAAATATTTGAACTACTAAAAAAACTATTCAAAAAAGAAAATAAGTGCTTCTACCTAGGAAGTACAGACCTTTTACCACCACCTTTATCAAAAGATGAAGAAGAGGCTTTAGTAATAAAAAGTAACAATGGAGACTTAGAAGCTAGAAACAAACTAATAGAACATAATATTAGACTTGTTGTATTTCTAGCAAAAAAATATGACAATACGATGTATGACTTAGAAGACTTAGTAAGTATAGGAACAGTAGGACTCATTAAAGGAGTTAAAACCTATAAACTAGACAAAAATATAAAACTAGCTACATATGCTTCTAGATGTATAGATAATGAAATACTAATGTTCTTAAGAAAAAATAAAAGAAGAAAAATAGAAATAAGCTTTGAAGACTCTATTAACTTGGATGGAGATGGTAATGAACTTCATTTAGAAGATGTATTAGGAACTGATGGAAACATAGTTGAAAAAGAATATGAAGATGTAGTAGACAAAGAAATACTTACTAAAGAAATAGACAAATTAAATGGTAGAGATAAAGAAATACTAACACTTAGATATGGACTAAATAATAGTGAAGAATACACTCAAAAAGAAGTAGCAGACATGCTAGGAATAAGCCAATCTTATATATCTAGAATAGAGAAAAAAGCAATAAAAAAATTAAAAGGACTTATGAAAGTTTAAATAACAAATTGTTATTGACGATAATAAAATGTGATGTTAAAATTAATATAGAATAGAGGAAGTAATATGAAGAAAAAATATATAATATTTACTGTTGTTTCAATCTTAATACTAAGTTTAGGAGTAAGCTTAGCTTATTGGACTGCAAGAATACAAGGTGAAGGAACACCAATGACTTTTAGGGCAGCAGACTTAAGAATAGTATTCACAGATACTGCCACAATAGAAGCAAATGCAATAGAACCAGGATGGAAACAAAGTAAAACCTTTACAGTAAAAAACGAAAGTGACTCAGAATACAAATATAATATTGTCATGAAAGATCTACTAAACACTTTCGTAACCGAGGGGTTCCTTCAGTACAAGATCACTAGTGACTCTGGATACAATACCTCTGGTTATTTGGATATTCCAAAATCAAGTACACCAACAGATACAACTTTAGCATTCAGCATTTCAATAGCAGGAGGAGCAACACAAGAATACACTATTGAATTTATATACAAAACTACAGAAGAAGACCAAACACCAGACATGGGCAAAAAACTAAGTGGCATGCTAGCTATAAAAGAAGGAACAATAGATCCTACAGATCCTAATTTACTTAGAAATAAAATCTTAGCTGATCACACAACAAGACCAGGGGCTAGACCAAACTTAAACAGTGATGTATTCACATCAAATAATACAGGAACATTATATACAGCGAGTGGAAATCAGACAGAAAATGGAAATA
>CANSAJ010000043.1 GCA_947644695.1 uncultured Bacillota bacterium
ATTAATACCATTTTCACTTAGTGCTTAGTTTTTCATAAAACTTTTCACACTATCATCTTATGGATTATATTCTTTAACTTTTGACTGATGACTAAATTGCCTTAAAGATTCAATCGAGTTATCAAGCCACTCCCCACGTTCATGAATAGCACTTTTTAAATCATCTATAGCTTCTTTATAAGAATGAGCATTTCTCTCTACATCAGTATATTTATTCTTCTCATCTGTAAATGTATCTCCCCATCTAACAAAATTTCTTTCAATAGCGGGTCCTAAATAATCAACAGTATCATCTATATAATTATAAAGATACTCTTCGCTTAACACAGTTTGTCTCAATTCTTTATACCTAGATATAACCCTATTAGTAAAATACTCATCCTTTAGTAACATTTGAAACCATGACTTATCCTTCATCATAAATTCCTGTGATTCTGTTAACATACCAACAAAATAATTATCAAAAATATTATTCAAATCCCAAAATGCCAACTTTAACTTTCCAGTCTTATCTTTATACAAATAAGTTGAATTATTACCCGCATCATAATTTAGAAAAAACTCATTAAAAACTACATAATTAACAAAAGAATCTACATCTATATATTTCATATATCCTAAATTTTCATCATTATAATCATACGAATATAATATTTTCTCTATATTACTAAGATCATTGTTAATATATTCATTCAATTCAGGTGTTATTTTTTTACTACTAGGATACTTTATATTATACTCTGAATTTTCTTTTATCCTTTTTGTATACTTTGTAAAATTATCTAAATAGAAAATATCATCACCAACTGTACGACGACTAGTAATCTCAAGTAAATAACTTGTAACTTTAGAATTTTTATTCAACTTAGAAATATTAATTCTATCCTTAGAAACTTTAATTGTCTCTACTAACAAATAAACTCCTTGATACTCTCCATTAACAAAAACCTCACAAAATCTTACATTAGGCGAATATTCCATTACTTCTCCCGTAATATTATAGCCTAAATAATTTCGTATCAAAGTCTTATCCAAATAAGGTCCATGTAATACAAAATCCGAATCTTTAGACAACCCTAAAAGCTTATATGGATTGTCCTCTCCTTTTTTATTAACTAACTTTAAACGCAATCCTTTTTTCTCAAAAAAACGCGAAGAATTACCTCTATATCTAATTAAAGCCTCTGTAGAATATGTTTTATCACTCAAAGTATTTAATTCATCTTTATTATCATAAACATTCATAGATACTTGAATATAATCTTTTTCTGTTCTATCATCTCCACCTAATATCTTTTGATTTCTAGTATCAAATGAAATTACTGGTAAATGTGAAGAAAAATTATCAATAATAATATCTTTTGATTTATAAGTTGTTTCATTTATACCTAAATAATTATATTCAACGTTAGATGTAGACTTTTCAAGATGCTCATGATATCTATTTTTATATAAATCATTTTCACTAAAATATAGCAAAAAAGAAAAACAAAGAATTGTTATGACAGTGCATATTACAATAATTTTATTTTTCATATTAACCACTTATCTCATCATTTTGAGATACTATATTAACATATTCTACATTTTTAAGTTCATATAAAGCTTCTGTAATACTCTTTTCTTTTGTTAAAGCTTTTGTATAATACTTTTTAGGTAATTCATATATAAATTCAATAGTTTTATCTGTAGTATTCTTAACCCTTAAATTAGCTTTTTGTGAAAAATAATCAAACACTATCCCTTCAATTTTTCTTTCATTACTAAAACTTGACTTTATAATTAATAAAACTCTATTATCATTTCTAATACGCCCAAATAAAAGTAAAAATATAAAAACTGCAGCAGTTCCAATAGATGCAACTATATAATCACCTACTCCACAACAAATACCTATAATAACTGTCCAGAAAATATAAGCAGTATCTCTAGAATCTTTTATTGCAGTTCTAAAACGTACAATTGACAAAGCACCAACCATACCTAAAGATAATGCAATATTATTACCTATAACTGTCATTACCATAGTAGTTAAAATTGTCATCATTACTAATGAGATATTAAACTTTTTACTATAAATTGTCCCTTCATGAGAAAAATAATACGAAATATACACAGCAACACCTAACAAAGATGCTACTACCAAATGCAATACAATTTGCTCAAGAGTCAAACTATTTGACGAAATCTCTATTAAATCTATTAATTTATCCTTCATTAAAATCACTTCTTTCCTTATATAATTGTCTTATGACTAATATTACGCGACATATAATATTTACTAACTGATAAATTCATACATGATACATTTTTTACTAAATCCTTTATATAACTTAAAAGAAATCCATTATATTTAACCTCTAAAATAATGTTATCTTGCTCCATTACTGGTATTAAAAGTAAATTAGAATCAAAAATATCATAAGAATTCTCAGTAGCTCTAACATCATGATCAAATGTTAATCTAATATTATTCTCATTAACTATAAATGCATCCCTTTTATACTCTACAACAACTTTTGGTCTATACAAATTCATTGTCATATATGCATACATTTCACTAGCAAAAGAATCAGTATACTTTAAAAGTGGTGCATAATTTGATTTTATAATTTCCATAGCATCTTCCTTACTCACTTTTAAAGATCGTTTCATCTGATATTCTCCTTGCTTCTGCTTCATTTCAAGCATTGCAAAATCATCATTTGGATTATATACACGAAGTCTTATTTTCTTTCTTAACTCTAAACCATCCTCTTTTTCACAAAAATCTTTATCCTCTAATGTATCAAAATATAAAGAACGTACAATATACCCATTATCTCCATTATGCTTATCAGCTCTTAAAATCTGTCCTATAGTACTTTTATACTTCCTATATTGTGAAGTATCTATTAAATACTTCACTTCTTTTCTTCTTATTACATTCAAAAAAATTAACACCTCCAAACCCTAAAATCTAAAAAGTCAGTTTTCTCACATCAAAACTTAAAATTCACTGCTTTCGGTCATTATTATAACACAAAATCAGAAAAATTGAATATATAAATACTAATTTTAAAAATTTGCCTAAATATAAAAACTAAAAAAAGCCATAAATTGCCAAGTTAAATTTTTCCACAAAAAAACATAAAAGAAATGAATGATTAAACATGAGATAAACATAATAATAACAGGTGGTGATTATAATGGCTAACGCAAGAAATACTAGCAGAAACAGTGCTAAGAACTCAAGTAGAAATAATTGCAGTTCAAGAAACTCTGCTAGAAACAATACTAAAAATACTTCAAGAAACAGTGCTAAAAACAGCGCTAGAAATAATGCTAGAAGTAAATAACATATAAAGTAAGAGAGACGGTTTAATTGTCTCTCTTTTTTATTTAAGTAAATCTAAATAACTATTTCCTATACCAAGCTTATTCTCTATACCAAAATTATCAATAATAGTAGCGCCTATATCTGCAAAAGTCTCTCTTATAGGCAACTTACCATAATATTTAAAGCTTTTAGAATAAAATATCACAGGTATATTCTCCCTTGTATGATCAGTACCTTTAAAAGTTGGATCATTACCATGATCTGCTGTAAAAATAACTAAATCATCATCACGAAGCTTATTTATAAATATTGGCAAATAATGATCTAACTCCTCTAAACTTTTTAGATACCCTTCCTTATCACGCCTATGTCCATAAAGTGAATCAAAATCATTCAAATTAAGAAAACATAAACCATTAAAATCTTTTCTGACAAAATCCACAAGTTTCATAAGCCCATCAACATTATTGACAGTTTTAATGCCTGTTGTAATAGCCTTATCTGCAAAAATATCTTTAATTTTACCTAAAGCAATAACATCTAATCCTTGTTCATAAATTAAATCCATAAAATTAAGAGGTGGCACTTTAGCATAATCATGTCTTCTAGGTGTTCTAGTAAACTCTCCAGGTTTACCAGTAAAAGGTCTAGCAATTACTCTCCCAACATTATATTCCTCTCTAAAAACAATCTCACTAACTTTCTCACATATCTCATATAATTCTTCAACTGGAACTATACTTTCATGTGCTGCTATTTGTAAAACTGAATCAGCACTTGTATAAACTATTAAAGCTCCAGTTTTCATATGCATTTCACCCAATTCTTTAATAATTTCTGTACCAGATGCAACACAATTTCCAATAATTTCTTTACCTATAACTCTTTGAATCTCACTAATCAAAAGAATAGGAAACCCTTCTGGATATGTCTTAAAAGGCTTATCTAAAACAACACCCATCATCTCATAATGACCATTAAGAGTATCTTTAGCTTTATTAAGAGGCTCTATCTTACCATGATATCCGAGTGAAAAACCATCATCCTTTCCAACTATATCTAAAAGTCCTAACTTTCTCATAACAGGTAAATGAAAACCATTATGATCTAATATATGACCCAATGTATTAGCGCCATTATCTCCAAACTTTTCAGCATCATTTGCTTCTCCTACTCCAACACTATCCATAACTATTAAAAATACTCTTTTAAACATAAAACTCACTCCTTCTTAGCCCTTGGATGAAAACAATCATAATTCTCTCTAAGAACATCATTAACTATATGCGTATATATATTAGTAGTAGACACATTCTCATGACCAAGCATCTCTTGAATACTCCTTAAATCAGCACCACCTTCTAACAAATGTGTCGCAAAACTATGTCTTAATACATGTGGCGTTATTTCTTTAGTAATACCTGTCTTAACACGTATATTCTCTAGTATAAAATTAAATCCATGTCTTGTAATAGGTCTACCATGATTATTTAAAAAAAGCTCATCATAATTATTCTTAATAATTAGTTCACTTCTATAATTCTCTATATATAACTTCAAATAATAACTAGCCATCTCTCCAATAGGAACAATTCTAGTCTTTTTACCCTTACCATTAACTCTAATAAAAGAATTAAATAAATCAACATTAGAATACTCTAAACTAACTAACTCACTAACTCTAAGCCCAGTAGCATACATAACTTCTAACATAGCTTTATTTCTATAATCAAATGGTGTAATAAGAGGAAAATTAAGTAACATATCTACTTCATTAACAGTCAAATATTTAGGCAAACTCTTATCTGTCTTTAAAACATTAACATTCTCTAAAGGATCTTCTTTAATATAATCTTCTTCTATTAAGAACTTATAAAAACCTTTTAAAGATGATATATGTCTATTAACACTCCTTACACTTAATGTACCTCTTAAAAAAGTAATATACTTAACAATATCATCTTGCATTACCATCATTAAATCTTTCTTAACAAAATCTATAAAATTATCTAAATCAAACTGATAAGACTTAATAGTACTATCTCCTAGCTTTTTTTCTGTCTTCAAAAACAAATAATATTCATCTAAATAATTCATCTATCCTCACATTATAATTATCTCACCTACCCACCAAAATATCAAGAAAAACAAAAGAACATCTGTACAATAAGATGTTCTATTTATTTAATTCTCTGCACTTGAACAAGCAGCACTCAAAGTATCAACTATATATGGATTGTCACTAGTTCCATTTCCGGAAGATGTAAGAACACAAGATTTCAGAGAAAGTACTGGACGTACTCCACCACTTGAACCAACTCTACCACCACTCAAATAAGCGGAATTAGAGGATCCAAACAAACCAAAAACAAATGGGTAATAATTACCATCTGAAGAATACATTAATTGAGAGTTCGGACTCATCGTCCACCACCATTCCGAACCAGTTACACTTCCTCCAACAGCATTATAATAATAATATGCAGGCGCTTTTGTAGCATATTTACCTCCAGCAAATGCCACTTCATCTGCTGTCATAAGTGCCACTGGGTATGTTAGCTTTCCATTTCCTGTACTTGTACTTACTGTAAACTTATCCAAATTACTTGCCCCATTTACTCCAGTGTACAAACTTCCAGAAGCATTATTTCCACATTTATATGATGGGGCTTTTGCATCCACTAGTCTCTTATACGCCGCATAGTAGAATGATGCTGAAATATTATAGTTTTCATTTGCTCGATCGTTACAATAAATTGCTGTTCTACTTATATATCCATTATAATTTGGTTCTATTGTCTTATCATACCATGTATCTATTACTCCTTTTATCGTTGAATCTGTTGTATTATTTCTATTACTGGATACATTTCCGTTGTTTCCGTACATATACCCTACATAATTCGGATTATTATATATTATATTATATGCACTTTTTTCTACATATCCTTTTTCTGTATTCTTATCTGGGCCTACATATAAAAGCCTTACACTTCCATCTTCATTTATTCTGATTATTCTCCAGTACATTCCTGCAAACTTAACCCAGTTATCTAACGCATTACCTGCAAAATAATATACTGTT
>CANSAJ010000044.1 GCA_947644695.1 uncultured Bacillota bacterium
AGAAATTAATCAAGCATTAAAGGATTTAGAACCTGTTGCTAAGAAATATGATTATAGTAAATTGCCAAAAGATTTATAAGGTGGATGTGAAATATGAAAAAATTAAATGTTAATTATATGTATTTAGAAATCACACGAAGGTGTACATTAGAATGTGCTCATTGTATGAGAGGGAATCGACAAAACATTGATATGAGCGAAGAAATATTAGATAATGCTTTAAAAGATGTTTCTCATATACATGAATTAGACTTAGGTGGCGGTGAACCTTTACTTGTACCTCAAGTAATTGAAAGTATTATAAATAAAATAAGAACTTATGGTATTAAAGTAGATAAAATTAGTTTTACAACTAATGGAACAGTCCTTACACCAAGAGTTGTAGAACTTCTAAGAAAGTTACAAGAAATTGCACCTCTTAATGTAAGACTTTCACATGATAAATTTCATTTATTAGAACTTTATATCAAGAAATTAACTGAAAGAGTAGATAAAAATAATGAACTATTTACAGAAATGCTAGGATATAACCCTAAGGATAAAGATTTTGTAATGGATGATGGTATCATTAGTCGTATTGGAAAAGCAAAATCATTGACTCAAGAAGATTTAGATGCTATTAACAAATGGATTAAGCCAACATATTATCATCTATCATATGGAAGTCCAAATACTTTAGATGTAGTCAAAATGTATGACTGGGATAAGGATGTCGTTCAAGTATGCGGTAGTGTTGTGATAAGTGCAACTGGTTATTTAACACAAATGGATAGAGAATATGAATTAGAAGATAAAGGTCCAATCTTTGGGTTACATATAAAAGATAAATCTTTGCTTGATGCTTTAATTCAATATGAAAATGAATATAGAAGTTCTCTAGGCGAAGAGAAATATCAAGATTATCGTGAAGAAATAGATAGTAAATTTAAAAAATAATATGTAAACTTTAATGAAAGAAGAAATTATGAAAATCAGAAATAAATTAGAGAGTATTGAGATAATTAAGGATAAAAAGTTAAATTCTTTTCCTGAAAAATTATTTAAAGTAACCGATATAGAAGATATAAAACAATTTTTATCAGAATATCCAGCAGAGTTTTATGCTATTAGAAGTAAAGAAATTGTAGGATGTAAAAAGAATAATTTTAAAGTACCAAAAGATAAAGTGTTAGAAGAAATTAAAAATTTCAATTTATTTACAATAAATGTAAGTTCATATAATTATGTATCTAACTTTGTATTAATTGGGGATATTATGATTGGTAAGAATAATGAAGTTTGGTTTATTGGTTCAACAAATTCAAATTTTACTGGTAAAATGGCAGAACAATATCCAGATTTTAATTATTCTACTGATATTTTCGATAAGAGATTAAATAGAATTCCTCAATTTGATTTAATTTATAGTTATATAGTGGATCATGATTTAATGGATGTTATTGTTGAATTTGCTATTTACGATAAACCAGTAGGAATATATAAAGAACAAGTAATTATTTTTGAAATAAGAACTGAATTCTAGATAATAGGGAAAGTTAGGCGATTATTAATGAAAAATATTTCATTAAAAAAGATATTTGATGAATATGAAAAAATTGATTTAATTGATATTAATAAAGATAAAAAAATATTTATATTAGATGTAATTGGAAAAATAACTCCTATTATTATATCTGACTACTTTGATATTAAAATAAGAAATTTAACAGATGAAGAAATTAAACGATTTATTTCCTTTAAAGATACAACTAGTGCAAAGGATTTTCGTAAGAATAATGTTGAAATATTTAATAAAGTTGAACGATTTGATTTTGATGACGACATTATAAATAATTTTTTTAAAGAAGAAAAAATTGCTTTTAAAAATGATTTAGATGATAATAAAAAAAGTCAACTTTCAAAGTTGTATTTATTCTGTAAAAATATTATTATCATAGATTTGAATTACAATAAAGTATTTAATGAATTTAGGGAGTATAATTCTTATTTTTATAAAAGTAATTTAACATACTTATATGAGTCTGAGGAAGTTGCTACGATAGAGAGTTTTGTTGATGGTTTAACAAAATTAATTTCAATATTTTTAAGTGGAAGCTCATTTAGTGAACTGATTGAAATTTATGCAGAACATATTGACCTTGATATTTACCACTTAATGCTTTATTTACGCTGGAGAAAGAATAATTCTTTACAAGATTTTGAAGTTTTTAAAGAAAATATATCTGAACTAGATAATTTAAGATTATTTTTTGATGATTATAATAGAAATATATTAATGGAATTTTCTTTTATAATTAATACAATAGAGCGTGGATTATTAAATGATAAATTAATTCTTATATCTTATGTTACAGTATTAGAATTTTTATTGACTGCAAAACCTGATAGTAGTGGGTATGATGAATCTGTAACAAGACAATTTATAAAAAATGTTATGACTTGTTTAGCTATATCAATAGAAATGACAGAAGATGAATTTAATGATTTAAAAAAGGAACTTCGAGAAATATATGATTATAGATCCAATATTGTTCATGGTAATTTTGAAAAAATAGAAAATAATCTTAAAAAATTATTTAAATTTCAATTTTATAAAAACTTGAGAGAAGAAATAAATTTCTATGAAAGTAAGTTGCCTACAGATAATACATATCTTGTTGAAGATAGATTCATTATAATTAGACTTATGCAAGTTCTAAAATTTGTTTTGATAGTGTGGCTAAATTATCCATTATTAATTAATGTATTTAAAAATAAATAGAGTAATGACAATATGACATTTGTTTGAGACACCCTCACAAGTATTGTCATCTTGTCATAAAAAAGGTAGCTGAAAAAATATTCTCAACTACCTTTTCAACTACCAAAATATGAAAGTTCATCTAATACTTGTTAAATTTAAGTATTTTTAATCCTATTAAAATAAAGGTAATGGTACTTAAATAAACTTTTAAGTGCGTGAACTCTAACCGCCCCCTGAAGTCCAGCAGAAATGCTGGACACTTTTTTTATCCCTTTATTTATAAGGGTTTGTAGCATTTTATATTTTTGAAATATGCCTTTATGTAACAGTTATGTAACAAATTTAGGATTTTTTAGAAATTTTAACATAAAAAAATAAGGAAACTAGCATAATAATATACCAGTTTCCTTAATTATTATAAACTCATTTCATAGTCATCATTGTTTTTTGTAGAATCAATATCAATATCACTTTTTGCATTCTCATTTAGATTATCAATAAGTCCTATGATATTATTTAACTTTAAGTGGTTTAATATATTTAGTGGTATTATTTTGCGAATTTTACAATAAGAGTATACACACAAGTTTATATGCAATATGGAGTATGTATCTTCTTATGACTGTTGCAGTATTATTCAATTATCTAGCAGTATATAATGCCAATAAAGAAACAAAAGAACTTGTTGAAAAAACATTTAATAAGAAAAATGACAGGAATGACAGGAAAAAATAGGAGTACCCCTCCCAAAATTTGCTGTCATGCTGTCATAGGTATTTTAAAAGGAGCATAAAAATTGCTCCTTTTTGCATATATAATTTAACATTTTGTATATTATTTTTATATTTGAATATACTATCACTATGAGATAGTGAGTTTGGGGTATTTTTCTTAACTTGCTGATAAAATTTATATGGTGGTAATGATGAGACTTAATATGAAAGACTATACCAAAGGCGAGGCTATTAGAATTATACGTGAATGGACTAATCTTACTCAAAAAGACTTTGCTAAACGTATTGGAAAATCAAAGCGAACGATAGAACAATACGAAGTAGGTACAGTCAATTATGGAGTAGAAGTCTTAAAGACCATAGTCAAAGAGTTTGATATAGATATTATAATTGAGAAAAAATAGTTATTTCGCTATTTTGACAATGCTATAATAATCTAGCAGAATATCAAATATAGTATTTAATGATTTTTCCATATCTTCTTCACTATATTTTGTCTGTAAAGAAGAAAGGGATTTTAGCAAAGTGGTAGATTCTTTATCACTTTGTTTATTTTTTATATCGTTATTAACAATTTTAAAACAATCATCTATTAAGTCTTCATTTGGTTTATTATTACAAAACGATTTATACATGATAAATTCCATATCATCATCTTTAATACTTTTTGAAAGATTGACACAAAATTTATCATATAGAGTATTGATTATGTCATCTACATATGGTGTAAGGTCCTCTAATTTACTTTCGTGAATAATCATTTCAAAATACCCACCTATAATTGACGATACTTTAAAATCAACTAACCCTGTTAAATCATTATATGCTTGATTTACTACTTGATTTATTATGGTATTCTTATCCATAAATCCTCCTTTCGTTTTGTAGTGAAGTCACTACCATATAAGTATAACACATATTCAACGGTTAGGCACGAAAGGTTGCTTATTTATAAAATTTTTTCTTCTATAATTTTAATTAGGAGAGTGATATTTTGAATCAGTATGCTGACTTTAATGAAAATATTAAGGCTGTTATCTGTCAAAACATCAAAAAATATAGAAATGAAAAAGGTGTAAGATTGATGGATCTTGCTGAAATATTAGATGTTTCAGTTAATCATCTAAAACGTATTGAGTCGGCTAATGATAGAAATAACATATCACTTATGACTTTATATAAGATTTCTATAATACTAGGTGTTAGAATAGATAAATTTTTTGAAGAATAAGAGTAGAATCAGTTTAGATTTTGCTTTTTTAATGCTATAATACTCAATATAAAATTTTGTACAAATAGTAATTTGAAAGTAGAAAAGGAATTGCCAGTTATAAAAAATATTTAATCCCTAGATTTGTTTCCTGTTAAATTTTTTTATACATTATATAATTATGGTGTGAAAGGAGAAATATTATGAATCAAGAGCGTATTGGAAAATTTATTGCAAAGTGTAGAAAGGATAGGAAACTGACTCAAATAGAATTAGCAGAAAAGTTAGGAGTTTCTGAAAAATCAGTAGGTAATTGGGAAAATGGAAGAAATATGCCCGATTTATCCTTATTTAAACCATTATGTAATATTTTAAATATATCTATAAATGACCTAATGAGTGGTGAAAAAGTAGATAATCAAAATTACATAAACACTTTAGAAGAAAATATTGTTGATATGGTTGCAAATATAGAACGAAAGAAAACTAAAAGAAAAAAATTTATTATAATCACTTTTATTGGTATTCTTGTAATGATGTTAATTGGTAGAATTCTCTATATCAATTATGAGTTAGATGTTAAATATGATAGTAGAACAATGAATTGTAATATAACAGACAAAGAAATACAATTTAATATTAAAGGTCAATCAGTATTAAATACATACTATACATCAAAAATAGTAGATAATAAAACAATTTACTTTTTTCATACTACTATCAATTTATATAATAAAAGAAGAAGTAATTGGGAATACTCTCAATCTATGGCAAGATTATTAGATAATAAAAATGTACAATTTTCGTCTTTTAATAATATAGATATTGAAAGTAAAAATATTGAAGTATATTATACTGATAATTCTATAAAACAAATAGAAAAAGCAAGTAGCAACGAACTGAATAGAATAATTGAAAAATCATATTTAATGTGCAGTTCAAGTAATTAACTTTAAAATAAAAAATTGTGAGGGATTAATTTTAAATTTTTATGTAACAGTTATGTAACGAATTTTCAAAACTTTAAAATTACATTTTAATTTGTTTTAATCAAAATTGGGGAAAATTAAACAAAATATAAAGAAAAATACAGGTTTTAAAATTAAATAAACCAAAATTTAATAGCCCCCTGAAGGAGCCGAAAGGCTCCACTTTTGTTGTTATGAATTAAATTAATTTAAAATTGTTTAAGAGGTATTAATTTTGATTAAAAAAATTTAATAAAAGTGCTACCCAAATACTATAAATAGAGACTTTAAAAAGTTATAATATTTCTATAAGACATCTGGTAATATGTCAAGATAAAATTTAAAATTTCTTGAAAATGTCTTTTA
>CANSAJ010000045.1 GCA_947644695.1 uncultured Bacillota bacterium
AGCAATAGCATAATTTGTTCGAAAAATCGTGTCTAAAAACTTGACATAAATCCAACCTGCTGCAATATAAAAATTAGGTAATTTTAGTTCATGTATATAATTTAAAATTGTCATTAAATCTTCATTTTGTTTTAAAATTGAAATAAACTTTTGATTTTGTTCTTCTATACTTTTATATCTCATAGCAACATCTCCATTAATATAATTTTACCATACTTTTAGGCATTTATTGATAGCAATGTTAAACTTTCTTTATCAAATCTTGATTCTTTTTTGTTAGGAATTATTTGTAATAGATTATTCTTTTGACCTAGTTCTTCTAAATTAATAGAATTAATATTTAAATTATTTTAATTGATTTTATATAACTATCTATATTACATTATGAATTATAATTAGATAGTATAAACTTTTATTGTTAGAGCTAATCATTAAATCAAAGCAATTCTCTCTAAATAAACAGCATATATTATCTAATTTTTTTAAAGTAAATTGCTACACATCCATATTTTTCTACTTCTTCATTTGTATAGTATGGTGTATCATCTACAACAGCTTGTGGACTATCATATCTATCTTTAAAGTCTTTTTCAAAAGTAGCAGAATACATTTCTAATAAAGTTTTATAATATTTTAGATCAGTTACTAATACTTTAATTATTTCTTCCTCTAATGGTCTTTTATAAAAGGTAATTGTATCCCCAATTTGTATTTGTTTACGCTTTTCATCATTTAATCTATATTCAATATCTTTAATATCATTTGCAATCATATCAAAAGGTTCTTCATGTAATCTCATATCATGATTTTTCATAAATAATCACTCCTTGTGACAATTATACCATTAATTTGATATTTCTTCTAACAATTTATTTATAATTTTATGTGGTTCATTTAATCCTAAATTAGAGTGATTAAAAACAATATTCTTTCCTGTAATATATTCTATATTTAGTTTGGTAATATCTTTAATTCTTATCTTATTTTTTATACACAATGGAAAATTCTAAAATCTTTATGAACGCATTCATTTTATATAATTACCACCTCTCACAAAGAAAAAAGCCCATAATATCAAGTATTACGAACTTTTACTTATCTTTCGCACAAAGGTGTGCGTAAAATTCAATATGGGGCAGATGATAATAGGGTTTTAAACCTAAAATCTAAAAAAATATCCCTCACTCGTTAAATAGATTATATGATAAACTCTAGGAAAAATCAATAGTTGTATAGGAAAATTCTCTGAAATATAGTATAATTTTATTAGTTGGAGGTGTTCTATGGAGCATATAATGAAACTTTATGAGTCTAGTTTTGAAGATGTAAAATTGGGTAAGAAAAAAAGAGAATATAGACTTAATGACGAGAAAAGAAAATTAGTAAGAGTTGGAGATACTATTAGATTCTTAAAAATGCCTAATTTAGATGAAGAATTTGTTGTTGATGTTAAAGGAATAGAAACTTTTGAGAATTGGTTTGATTGTTATTCTAAGTATTATGATGAAGATTTCAAAGATAGATATGAAAGTGTTGAAGCTGTTGTTCAAGATACTTATGAAGGTGGTTATTATACTAAAGAAGAATCTGACGAAAATGGTTGTGTAATATTTTCTATTAAAAAGCATAGGATTGCTCATATTAATTCAACTGCTTGTTATTTGAAAAAAGATAATAAAGTATTAATGATAAAGTTTGCAAAAAAATGGGGACATGTATATGCTCCTCCAGGTGGAAAATTTGAAGAAGGAGAAACTCCTTTAGATTGTATTATTAGAGAATATTATGAAGAGACTGGATTAACTTTGATTAATCCTAGATTACAAGGTATGTCTTACTGGAAAGATGAATCTGAAGGTATCATATTCATATACACTGCTGAAGATTTTGAAGGAGAATTGACTACAGTTTCCGAAGAAGGAACTCTAGAATGGATAAAAATTGAAGATTTAGCAGAAATTCCTCAATTTGATCAAAATCGAAAATTTGCTCCTTACTTGTTTAAAAATGAATTATTCGAAGGTAAATTTTTATTAGATAGTAAATGTAGAGTTTTAAAACATGAGATAAGAAAAATATAGTTTTAGAGGAGGGTGTAATGGATAATTTAAATAATTTATATAATTTTAAAAATCCTATAAGACATTTTTTTAATATAGATAATATTATTTTACCAAATAATCTAGATGATATCGATTTAAATGGAATTAGTTGGACTTCACCAATAAAATTTAGAATTAGAAAAGATGAAAAAAGTTACAGAGTATTAAAATTTCCAAATATTTTAAATTTTTTGTGTGCTTTAAGAGAATTTAAAGAAATGGATAATTTTTACGATATACAGGATATAGATGAAAGAAAACGAGTAAATCCGAATATTCAAACAGGTGATTTTAAATCAAACAATTTTAGTGAAAAACTGGAAAATGATTTTAATAGTTTATGTATATTTGATAATTTAATTAGATTAGATATTAAAAGTTTTTATGGAAGACTATATTTACATAATTTGGATTTAAAAGAATTAGAACGATATATCGGAAATATGAATAATGGTAATTCCAATGAGGTGATTTTAGGAAACTATATCTCATTATTTATTGCAGAAAGATTTTTGAAAATAATAAGTGATGATTTATATAAAAAATTTCAGATAGAAAATATAGAATGTGAGTTCTCTTATTTCTCAGACGATTTTTATTTTTTCTGTAATAAAGAAGATAATAATAAAGTAATTAAAATATTTGATGAAGTTTTAGAAAAATATGAACTTGAAAGAAATAATGATAAATATTCTGTATGGAGCTATGAAGAATATAGTGATTACAATTTAGTTGAAAAGTACTGGAAAAAAATTGTAAGTGAAGATAGACTTAGGTGTAGAAATGCAGATGGAACAGAAAAGAAAGGTAAAAGAAATTTTTATTTTATTAATCAATTAATTTATAGGAAATCAAATTTAAAAGATACTAAATTGCAAAAAGTATTCATTAACAATTTTTTTAAATCTACATATTATAATAATTTATCATGGGAAAATTACGAATTACAAGACTTCAATTGTCATCAGTTATTTTCTATGTTTAAATTTTCTCCTGAAATATTACTATATACTTTACCAAAATTCAAAAAATTTGATTTGTTTATAAAGAAGATAGAAAAGTTTCTTTCAGTTAGATATCATAATTCTCTTGAAACAAATTTTTTTGAAGAACAATTATATTATTTTTATGCAATTAAAAGTTTGAGGCTTGACGATATTTTAATAAAAAATAAAGATTCTGTTTTAAACAAAAACAATCAAATATTGAAATCATACTATTTAATATATAATTTCTTTGATAGTAATGACATAGATATATTAAAAAATAATATAGATGAAGATCAATGGTTTGTAAATTATCATCTCATACTAAGTTTAAATGATGTAAAAAATCTTGAAGATAATATTAGAACTTATTTAATTCCTAAATTAGCAGTTGGCAAACCTTCTAAAGAAAATAATTATCTTAAATTTTATAAAGAGAATCTTGAAAGTAAAAAAACTTTAATCAAAAAAGTTGATAGTTTAGAGTTAGGAATTCAGGAGTATATAAATTTAAAAATTTCGGAAAGATCAAATATAGAAGAAACTGAAGAAGATGATACAGAATTATATGATCCGTTTGAATACGATTATTTTTAATTCGTTAATAAATTATAAGCGAGGATATTTACTATGAAAGAAATATTTTTAAGTTTTAGACCAGAGTATTTTAAACCATTATTATATGGAATTAAAAAATATGAATATAGAAAAAGATTTTGTGATGAAGAAACAAGAGCTTATTTATATTTAAGTGGAAAATCAAGACAAGTTATAGGTGTTATGGAATTAGGTAAGTCTGTTCGTTTAGATCTGACAAGAAAAAATTATCTAAACTATCCTGAAACTTTAAAAAGAGTTGATGATTACATTCTAAATAGAGATATAAATGCAGTTCCTATTCAATCTTTAGCACTATTTGATAAACCAATAGATTTAGATGATATTAGAAAAGAAATTCCCAACTTTATGCCACCACAAATGTATTTTGTTTTAGATAATCATCCTAAATTAAAATCGTTGTTAGAAAGACAATCTCTAAATGAAAAATTATTTTTTCATAATCATGATGGAATTTACTATGATAATCTTGCTATGTCTGTCAGTGAATTAGAAAAGACAGATGAGTTTAAAAATTTACATTCACTACATGAAAGCAATAATGATTTTGATAATATAAAATATTAATATGTATATACGCACGCTAATTGACTATGTCAATTTGCAAGTGCGTTTCTAAATTATTGAAATTTAGTATGTATCAAAGACTTCGATTATTCGAAAATATCGAAGTCTTTTTCTAATGATTCTTTATTTATAAAATCATTTACTTCTATTTCAGTATCTGTATCTTTAGATATTTCTTTTAAATCAAATGAATTATATAAGTTGTTATCATAACATTCTTTTAAAATATTTATCGTTTTTTCTTTCTTCTTTTTATCATTAGACAATAAAATATCTCTAAAAAATTCTTTTAATATTAACAATAAGTGATTAATAAAATTCAGTAAATTAGTTTTATCTTCGTGTAATTTACCATTCTCATCTTCTAAATAATTAATATCAATAAGACTATTTCTATATTGTTTTTCTAATGTCTTATAATCACAAGTAAATTCATTTAAACTTTCAACAAACGCTTTACTTGTTACCATATTTTGAATTTCTTCACTATACATATCCAGAAAATCTAATAGAATATGATAAATTTCACCATCAATAATTACTTTATCAGTTAGTGCTTTCTTTTTAGATTTTTGTAATGAACCTTTTATTTTCCAATATTGTTCTTCAATTTTTTTCTTACTTTTATATGCTTGTCTATCATAATATCTAGCAACATTTTTAAATTGTCCCATTGATAAATGTTTAACTCCTGTGTGTTTTTCTCCTCGTTCTAATTTAAAGCCTTTCTTGGTTAATCTCTCATGGTATTTGTCTTGTAATTCACATAAATGAATATCACTTTTGACATATGATCGTTTAGAAATAGTGTATTTTACAGAACCTGTTCGTTTATCAAATTTCTTAACAAGTGGTACAACAACACAATGTAAATGAGGTACTTTTTCATCCATATGAATAACAGCATGTAAAATTTGTTCTTTCGTATAGCCTAAATCTTCATAAACAAAATTCATAGTTTCATTTGCCCATTTCATCAATTCATCTTTACTCATATTTTTAAAGAAATCAATATCACTTGTAAATATCATTTCATCAGCAACAACACTTTTAGAATCATTAACCATATCATAAAAAGACTTTTTTCTATCACCTCTCATATTTTTCATTCTATCATAATGTTCTTTTTGATATTCTCTTGTTATTTCATAAAATTTGTCTATATACTTATTACATTTTATTATTTCAATATTATTTTTACTATCTTCAACTCTAATATTTGGATTAGATTTGTATTTTTCTTTTGTCCTTTCATTATGACTACCTTTTTGTGATAATTCTTGTAATGTTTTAATACCTGCACCTCTAAAAATTGCATAGCTCATAGTTTATTGGTGTTAGTATAGATATATAGACACGAAATTTCGAACAGATGATATAATAAT
>CANSAJ010000046.1 GCA_947644695.1 uncultured Bacillota bacterium
TAGAGGTAAAAATACCCCTAGTTTTTATCTTTTAAAAAACTGTCCGGTTATAAGACAAGTATTAAACATAATTTTTGGTCTTATTTTTTATATACTTGGAATCCTAGGTTTCTTATTTTCATCTCTAGTTATAGGACTTGGAAGTGACATATATTATTTTTCTAAAATCTTATTCTGGATTCTATATATAATCATGCCAATCAATATATTAATACTACCCATATTTATCAAATTTGCACTAAAGAAAGATTTTTATATTTCTATTTTCTATAGCTTACTATCAGTAATTAGCTATTTTATAATATTATCATCTGCTAATACAGTAGTAACAAAATACAAGAGTAATTTCACCAAAGAAAAATGGTCAAAATATGAAGAATTAAGATATTTAATGATAGATAACTTTGAAGAAAAATACATGCCTTTAAACAAAAAAACAGAAGACATAACTAAAATATTGGGAGAAACATCAAGCTACAAAAATAATATATGTTATCCAATAAGAGATCATTGGATTAAAAGTTCTTACTATTGCTTAGAATATGATGAGAACAATTTAATAAAAGAAATTTATATCAAAGTTTATTAACACTTAATTGTAAATAAAGTTAACAACAAATGTATACCTATGATATAATTAATTTAGGAATAGTAAAAAACTATTCAAATCAAAGAAAAGAGGTTTATATATGGGATTTATTAAAGCATTTGCAGGAGCCTTAGGTGGTTCATTTGCTGATCAATGGAAAGATTTTTATGTTCCAAGAGAAGGAACATCAGCTACGTCAGCAATAGTAGGTGCTGTACAAAAAAGCACTAATAATGGTCGTGGTGAAAACTACAAAGGTTCAGAAAACATTATAACTAATGGAAGTAAAATTGTAGTACCAGAAGGTATGGCATTAGTAACAATGCAAGACGGAGCCATTACAGGTTTTATATCAGAACCAGGTGGATTTGAATACAAAAATGATGACATTAATTCAAAATCAATATTTTCAGGTGGAGGCTTAATATCCTCAACAATCGGGCAATCTTGGGAAAGATTTAAATTTGGAGGAATACCAGCTACACAACAATTAGCATTTTATGTTAACTTAAAAGAAATACCAAATAACAGATTTGGAACTCAATCAGAAATTTATTGGAATGATGCATTCTTAAACACACAAGTAGGAGCATTAACAAGAGGAACATATACACTTAGAATAACAGATCCTATTCTATTTATTAAAAACTTTGTGCCAACAAGATATCTTCAAGCAGGCTCTCCATCATTTGACTTTGCCGACATGGATAATGATGCTGCAACACAATTATTTAATGAAGTAGTAAGCAGTTTATCAAATGCATTTTCAAATTATACTAATGATCCAAATAAAGGAAATCGCATTACAAATATTCAAGGTGATCAAATAGGTTTCGCACAAAGTTTATCCAGTGTAGTAGAAAGTGCATACAATTGGAAAGCTGAGCGTGGATTAGAAATAGTAAAGGTAGCTATACAAGCAATAGAATATGATGAAGATACTAAAGCTTTATTAAGTGATGTTAAAAAAGCAGATGCATTATCAGGTTCAAGAGGTAACTCATTCATGCAACAATCAGTTGCTCGTGGACTTGAAGCTGCTGGTTCTAATGAAGGTGGCTCAGGAATGGCTTTCATGGGAATGGGAGTACAAGGAGCAGGCAGTGTAATGGCCTCAGTGCAACAACCAACCGATAATACAGGGCGAACAGAAGATCCTTATGCAAAATTAACTGAAATGAAAAAACTATTAGATGCAGGAGTAATCACTGAAGAAGATTTCAACAAAGCAAAATCTAAATTATTAGGAATATAAAATGGAAGAAAAAGTAGAAATAATTAAGACAGATACAGACTCAAAAAATGGCCAAACAAAATGTCTAAAATGTGGTTCTACAGACATATCATTAAATTCTAATAATGGTAAATTAAGATGTAATTATTGTCGTTTTGAATTTGAGCCAATTAAAATAAATAATTTAGAAACAGACTTAAATAAATTATCAGGAAAAACAATTTGTGGAGGTGCTACAGATATAATTAGAGGCGCTAAAGATATAATGACTTTAAAATGCACAAGTTGTGGTTCAGAAGTAGTAATAGATACTAATTCTAGTACAAGTGCTAGATGCCACTGGTGTAGAAATACACTATCTATAAATCAACAAATACCTAATGGAGTAATACCTGACGCCTTACTTCCATTTAGAATATCAAAAGAAGTAGCTAAAGAACAAATTGAATCTTTTGTTGGAAAAAGAAAATTTTATGCTCATCCAAAATTTAAAGAAGAATTTAGTACTGAAAACATAATGGGAGTGTACTTTCCATACATGTTAATAGACTTAAATACACATGCTAACTTATTTGGAACAGGAGAACATTTAGTTAGAAAATACACACAAAATGAAGGTAATAATGAAACAACTTATTATGATGCAGATCTATATGAAATAGAAAGAGAATTTGATCTGACAATTAAAGGACTATCTATAGAATCTAATAAAGATAGAAGAAATACTGAATCTATGAACAAAACTAATTATGTAATTAATGCAATAATGCCTTTTGATATAGAAAATTGTGTAAAATATGATTCTAATTACTTAAAAGGATACACTTCAGAAAAAAGAGATACAATAGTTGAAGAACTAAAAGATATAGTTAAAACTCAAACTGATGATATAGTACGCCATAGTGCTAACACAACTTTAAAAGAATATGACAGAGGTGTTGCTTGGATAAAAGAAGATATTTCTATAAAAGGAGAGCAATGGTCCTCAGCATATTTACCAGTATGGCTTTATAGTTACTTAGAAAAAGATGGAGATAAAAAAGTGATGCACTATGTAGCAGTAAATGCTAGAACAAAAGAAACAATAGGAAGCATACCTCTTCATTTACCAAAATTACTATTAGTTTCTCTTTTAATAGAATTAGTCTCTATGTTATCTTTAATATTCTTTGATTTTCCATGGAACTTTTTATGTATGCTATCAGGATTTATATATTTTTTCTATATATATTTAAAATATCGTAACTTTGATGCAAGACATAAATATGAAACAGACACTAACACAAACTTAAGTAATTTAAGAAAAGTAGATAAATTAATAGGGAGAAAAACAGGACTTACTAGTTCTAGAATGGAAGGTGCAAATAATATGAAAGTAAATGGTGCCACATCTAGTTCAAAAATACTAAATGTAATTAATGAAGTTCCTATAATAAACGAGTTAAAAAACAAAAGAAAATGAGTGCTCATCGTAAACACTCATTTTTCTATTATAATATATAAAGATAAATACAAAGAAAATGAAAGAATGTTCCTGCTATACAAAAGAAATGAAATATAGAATGCATATACTTATACTTAGCCCCAATTCCATACAGTACAGCACCTATGGTGTACATAACTCCACCTAAAACTAAAAATACAACTCCATATGTTCCTGTATTTTGATAAAGCTCACTAATACCAAAAACAGCGCTCCAACCATTAAGTAAATGACAAATAGCTGAACTAACTTGAAACTTATCTATATTTATATTGGTCAAAATAATACCAGTTAAAGTTACAATTCCTACAAATGTAACTAAAAGAATAGACTTAGTGCCGCCTATACCAAGTAATGAGATAGGAATATATGTACCAAACACAAGCATGTATACATTACAATGATCTAATACTCTAAGCACTTTCTTAGCACTAATTTTTGGAGACAAAGCATGATAAATTGAACTTATAGTATACAAAACTATCATAGCAGTTCCAAAAATAGAACATGTGACATATTCTAAAGCTCTGTTAGATTTTACAAGCATCAAAACTAAAGCTGCAACTGCAAGTAAAGCTCCAATTCCATGACTAATGGAATTAATTAACTCTTCTCCTAAAGTATAACTAGGAATAGTATTACTTCTTTTATTTTTCACATAATCACCTATATAATTATACACCTTATTATCAAAAATAAACTATTTTTATCATTAAAAAATAATAACACCATATACTTTGTTAGGTGGTTATTTTGAAAAAATACTTTGAATATATAGGTTTAATAGCATTAACTTGTTTTAGCTTTTATTATACAGAAAGAGTAACCAAAATTATGAATAGCAAAGACCCAATCATGCTAAACATAAAAGAATATAGTGAAGTAGTAAGTACTGACTGCAAAGAAGGCTATATAACAAGTGATGGTGTAGTACTAGGAGTAAATGGCAAAACTGTAGATATAACTGAAAGCTATTCAAACATGCAAGGATTGGGTTACAATGAAGACCTAATGGTATTTAATGAAGTAGAATGCAAAGTAAACCTTGATAGTACACTAGATAATTACATAATTAAAGGAAATGAAGCAAAAAATAGTGTAAGTTTATTCATAAATGTAAACGATGCATCTATTCTAGAAAAAATAGTCAACATTGCAGAAAGTAAAAATGTAAAATTAAACTTAATAGTGACAGGAAGTGTATTAGAAACACATGAACAATACTTAAAAACTGTATATGATAAAGGATATGACATAGTATATGGTGGAGTAGAAGAAAATGATTTAAAAAAATATATAAAAATAATGAAAGAATTTGAAAAAGATAGTAGGAAATACTGTATAAATCTTGGAATTAAAGACACACTAGATATGTGTAAGAAAAATAACATAAATAGTATAAAAACAGATAAAATTTATACTAAAGATATATTATTAAACACTAAAACTAATTTAGAAAAAGGAAGTTTCTATATATATAAAGAGAATAATATTACCTTAAAAGAAATAAGTTCAACTATAAATTTTATAGAAGGTAAACAATTAAAAATAATGAGTATTACAGACATGCTTAATTAGGTTATTGAATAAAATAAAAAACTTTGATAAAATGTATTTAATGAAGGAAACTTCATAAAAAAGGGAGCATTTAGCATTGCTGAATGCCTACCCACTTTAAGGAATAGACATTAGTCCATATAAAGGTCTGATGTCATTTTTTTAATATCAACATCAATATGATGCAGAGTATCAAAATTTCACAAATGCGTTTTAAAACACACAGAATAAACTTCTTTAAGTTCAAAACCTACTCACCTCCTCATCAAGATATTTTCATGATGTATTTACTCGGTTGTGATAGGTAGACACCCAGTTACTATACTGCTCCTAATTAAAGACTAACATAATTTATAATGATTGTCTATAAAAAGATGTACCTAAATAAAATACTGAAAATTGATTTTTGTTCTCCAAATTTTAATTATTGTATAAATCTTCTAATCAGTAACATACTAGTATTATCTGAAATAATAAAAAGTTATTGACAGTAGTAATATAAAATAATAAAATGTAAGTGTAGATAATAAAAGGAGACGCGCGTTACTATGAAGAAACTAATCTCTCTTGATTTAATAGATAAAAAAATCGGGGGGGT
>CANSAJ010000047.1 GCA_947644695.1 uncultured Bacillota bacterium
AATTTTATAACTTGAGGTCGCAATTTGCGATCTCAAGTGAAAATAGTCATGGTGGGGTAAGATATTTACCTTATGTTTTAACAGAACAAGGAATAATGATGCTATCTGGACTACTTAAAAGTGATATTGCAGTTAAAGTAAATGTACAAATCATTGATGCATTTGTAAAATTAAGAAGGTATATCTCTAATAGTTTAATAAATGAAGAAATGTTGTTAAATCATGAAAACAGAATTTTAAAGTTAGAAAACACATTTAATAAAATGCAAGAAAAAGAAAAAATAAACACTATATTCTTTGAGGGTCAGATATTTGACGCCTACACATTATTATTAGACTTATTTGATAGCGCTAAAGAAGAAATAATTATTATTGATAACTATACTTCCAAAGAACTTTTAAAAATTCTTAAAAATGTTGATAAAAAAATACTAATTATTTCTAAAAATTTTGATGATATATTAGTAAAAAAGTACAATAGTGAATACTCTAATATTGAATTCAAAAATCTTGATATATTCCACGATCGATTTTTAATTATAGATAGAGAAAAATTATATTCTTGTGGAGCATCATTTAAGGATTTAGGTAAAAAGTGTTTTGCCATTAATGAAATGGAATCAGAAAAACTAATTGATGATTTATTAGAAAAAATTGACATATAGAGGAATTATAATTATCAATATAGTATAAATATTTATTTGTTGAAGGAGGCTATTATGAATTTTTTTAGTGATAGTTATTTAAGAGAATTTAAAGAAAAAAATAATTTAAAAAGTGGTGGATTATTATATCGTATTCCATCTAATCCAACTCAAGGATATAATTTTGAATACTTACTATTTATTCCTAGCGGTATAAGAAATAAAACATCATTGATATTAGAAAGTATGAATTATAAAACTTGTGAAACTATCAATCCGAAAGAAAAAATAGAATATATGTATGAGAATTATAAAAGTTTTAGAAATCCAATTCATTATTGCAATCAAAAATCTTTATTTCCTATATTGTATCCTTTAATACCAAGGTATTATGACAATACTTTAAATGAAGAAATATATTTAAATATGCTTTCAAGCAATACTTTTAAAGTAAGTAATAAATTATATGAGAGAGTAGATTTGCAAATAATAAATATGATAAATGATGCGAAGAGAAGACTTGCAAAAAATAATATATATTTAGATGAAAAAATAATTATTCATGGATTTTCTGCATCTGCAAAATTTGCAAATAGATTTACATTATTACACCCTGAGTTAGTTAAATTAGTAATAGCAGGTGGTTTAGGTGGAACTTTAATTTTACCATTAAGAAATGTAGATAACGAAGAATTATTATACCCAGTTGGTATAGGCAATTTTAGTGAAATCACTGATGAAAAAATCAAAAAATTTACAGTTATAAAACAATGTTATTATCAGGGAAGAAAAGATGAAATAGATGCTTTTCAAAGTGTGAATGATAAAGGAGTTATTCCTTATTATAAGGGCATAATAACCTCTGATGAATTAAAACAATTGTACAAATATTTAGGCAAAGATATTAATACAAGATGGGAAAATACTCAAAAAATATATAATGAATTATGTCAAAATGTTATATTGAAAACTTATGAAAATGGTGAACATAATTTAAATGAAGCAGTAGAAGATATCAAAAAACTATTAGAAGAAGTTAAATAATTTATTATAAATTATGCAAAAAAATGTGAAATTAACAAATTAATAAAAATCTATTTCATAAATAATAAAAACATGGTATATTATTATTAGAAACGGAAGGTATTTAGTTATTGGAGAAAAGTTGTAGATATCTACGACACCCGCTCCATAGTGAAATCTGCTCGAACTTGTCGAGTATTAGATAGATAACTAATTCAAATTTTGGATTAGTTTTTTTGTGTTTTAAGAACTAATTCCTTCAAAGAAAGGATTGAAACTATGGTAAATATTATTAAGGAAGAGCTAACTATTGAACAAGAGTTAAAGAAGAAAATCGAGTTTATTTGTGAGTTTGCTAAAACAACACCTACTTTTATCAATGGTAATATTATAAAGATAGACAAAACCAATTTAACATATATTGAACCTAATAGAATTATTATAAAAGATACAACATTTCTAATATTTAACTATTCTAACGAAATATTTATTGAAAACTTATCTAATAAGATAAAATTATCAGAACTAGAAGAATATTTGAAAAATCGCCTTTAAATAGGCAAAAACTGGTAATTATGCCTTGACTTTATATCAAAAGTATCTATAATAAATAACCAATAAAAGAAGTTTTATGTTTTTGAGGGGTTAATATAAAACAAAATAAATTTAACATAATGAAACTTTAGAGGTGTCAAGGACATAAAACCAATTAAAATGTCTTTGCGCCTCTTTTTTGATAAAGAATAAGAAAGGATTAAATTTTATGAATGAAGAAAAGAAAATTGCAGGAATCTATATAAGAGTTAGTACAGAAGATCAGGCTCGTGAGGGTTTTAGTTTACCAGAACAAGAAAAATATAAAAAACAACTTAAAGAATTAAATAGTAAAGCAGATGAATTACAAAATAAATCTAATGAGATTAATGATATTATAGATAATCTAAAACCTACATTAATGAATAAAAATAACTACTCTATTTCAAATGAAGAAGTTAATAAGATTAAAAAATATATAGAACAAACTAATGATACCACTTCTAATTTAAGAGATGCTAATGATATAAATGTAGTCTTACAAAAATATGAAGATGATTTAAGAGAACACTCTAATGAAGTTAGAAATTTGAAAAAGAAAATAAAAACTCGTGATGATAGAATTGAAGAATTAGAATATGACTTAAATGATGCTAATGAAACTATTGATGAGTTAGAAGATAAGGTATCAGAATTACAAAAAATAGTTGATTACTTTAAAGAATTATGGAAGAAGTTTATAGAATTTTTACAAAACAAATTCTTCTCTAATGATAAATATGATGACTTCATAAATGATTTATATAATGAAGATATACTTGATGAAAATGATATTGATATAATACAAAATAATTCAAAAAATAAAGATGATTTTGAGAGATAAACCGATCAATCAAATTCATCTTTTAATTTAATGTCTTTTTTGGGATATATCAAGATATGTTCTTAAAAGTTGTTTTGCATTTCCACCACATCCACCAAATGGATAAAGTTCTATATTTTTTTCCATATTTTCAACATCTAAGAGTTTAGATTGTCTATATTTTAAAACACTATTAACTATTTCATCATAACTCATATTTTGGATATTACCAATAACCTCTAATTGAGGTTCATCTAACCAAAACCAAGGGCAAGATAATCCTGTTCTTTTATCTAATATAATATTATTTGTGTTGGTTACATGGATTCCAGAAATAGTAGCAGGACAAGTAGGCATTTCATAATTAACACCATAAGTACGAGATAGATAATTTCTAAATTTAACTAAATCTTCTTCTTTTACTTCTAGATCTTTAAATATTTTTGAACAACTACCAGCATCTTCTAATTGTCCAATTAAAGGGAAAAATACCATTTTCCATACAATAATCTATTATAGATGGTAATTCATTATAATTTACACTTGTTGGAACAATTGATGCACCTAAATTTGTAACACCATTTTCAGCATGTGTAACTTCTTTTAATGCTTGATAATTTCTTAATATAATATCGCCTTTATCTTGACCATATAAATAAGCCATTTTATCTTTATCAAAAGTATCTAATTTAAATAATACATGTAATGTACCATCGTCAATATAATCAAGTAATTCTTTATCAACATTTAACATATTACTAAACATAGATAGACCTATATTTCTCTCTTTACACCATTGTAAAATTTGTTTTAAATGTTTTAAATTTGCAGGTGCTGTTGGTTCACCAAGCCCACAAACATATACCCATTTTATATCTCCATCATTCATTAACTTTTCAATTGATGAAAGATTAACAGAACAAGGTAGTCCATATTTTGGAGTATCACAATAGATACAATTTAAGTTACATGCGCCACCTAATTGAATATCTAATATAGGTAATTTTTTGTTAGATTGATTTACTAATGATTTAACTTCTTCTTGTTCCCAAGGTTTATATTGATTTATTTTCATTCAAAGTCCCCCTTTGTTGGCTTATATTCTAGCATATTTTAGTGTTTTTGTAAATATATGCTAGTTCCAAAAATTTCAACCTATTTTTAATAATTATATTCTAAAAAGTTACTATATTGTGATAAAATATTATTGATTGGAGGAACCTTTATGATTAATATTAGCAATTTAAAAAATGAGAAAGATTTAGAAGCAATTGCTGAAGCATATTCAAATTATTATGCTAATTCAGTATTAGAAGAAAAGTGGACACCTGAATCTGCTAAAAAAATGTTTTATTATTTTTATGATAAAGCACCTGATTTATTATTTGTTGCCTATGATAATGATATGGTGTTAGTATAGATATATAGACACGAAATTTCGAACAGATGATATAATAATA
>CANSAJ010000048.1 GCA_947644695.1 uncultured Bacillota bacterium
ATTAAATCAAGAGAGATTAGTTTCTTCATAGTAATGCGCGTCTCCTTTTATTATTTACACTTACATTTTATCTTCATCTTATGTCATTGTCAATGACTTATTGTTAGTTTAACTAACTTTAACAAATATAAAAAATACCATAGTTAACTAACTATAGTATTCTCGTTTACTTACTTTTTATTCAAATCTTATTTATCACTAATTGGAATTGTATAGTTTTTCTCAAATTGATTTCTTTCTTCAATAATGCTAATTTTTTTAATATCGTATTCTTTGTTTTCATATTTCAATTTTAAATACTCCATAAAAGAATATTCTAAGTCATCTTTATTCTTAGATTTAAAATTATTATTTTTTAAAGCGGTTTCCATTTTAGTCCTTAAATATTTCCATTTATCATAATAAAAAGATTTAGTTTTTACCATAAAATTATTACTATCTTCTATAACGAATCCTTCAATATATTCATTGTTAAGTTTGTAATCTTCTGAAGTTATGTTTTTATATGTTTCTTTAAATGATTTTAAGTCATTTACTATATAGATCAATTCTTTTGCTTGAATATCATTATCATCAGCAAATCTTCGTAAATCATCATAAGTAATTTTAGAATAACTAGTTTTATTATATATAATGTCTAATAAAATAATATTAGATTCTTTGTATTCAATAATATGTGGATCATTTATATTATCGATTACTTCAAATACTATAGTGGCATCTTCTTTAATGATTTTATCTTTTATTATTTCAATTTGTTTATCATTATACTTTTTATAAAATATTGTTTTAAAATACTCTACATAATCTCCTGTATTTGTTGATTTAGAAGCAAAGAATAAATCATTATCTTTAACTGATAAAATACCTAAGAACCCATTATACTTTAAGTAAAATTTTATTGGATATGTTAAAGTTTTTTCTATATTTTCTAGCTCTGTTTCTTTTCTTTCGTTAATTTTAAAAAATTTATTATAACTTCTTGCTATAATTTTATTACTTTTAGTATCTATAAACAATCCCCTTGCTTGTGTGGTCATGTTATCCCAAATTTTATTATAAAAAGCTTCTTTAGAAAAATTAAACGAATAGATATTATTACCTAAATCTTTTTCAAATATATATTTGTTTCTTTTTAAACTTTCTATTAAATTATATACATTAGTTTCTTCAATCAAATTTGGATTATATATTTTATTTTTAATTTCATGATAAATAAAGTTCCCTTTTTTATGTAAAGTTAATACACGAAGATATCCACCGTGCTCGATATCTCCTTCTAAATTCAAAGAATACTCATATTCATTATATTTTATTTTATAAAAATTTCTATGCCCATGGATTTGGTAAATCTTATTTTCTTGCTTCATCATAAAATCATTATAAAGTTTATCTATATCAACATTATATTTGTCGATGCCATATATGAAAGAATTAGTACTATAAAAATCTATGGATAGTTCTGGAATATATGGAACTCCACCATGCGTGATTAAAAATGTATTTTCTCCAAATTTAATATATGATAGTTGAGATAACTTTTTTATAAAACCTCTTATTTCACTTTTTTTGATATTATTATCTTCGAATTCTTTAATTGTATTTTTAATATCATAATCCATGCTAAATTCATCATCGCAAGCATATTTATATAATTTATCTTCATGATTTCCAACTAAAAATATCATATTTTCATTATTTGAAAGTTCATTTAATAATTTGAAAGTTTCATAATTTTGGGTTCCTCTGTCAAAATAATCACCAACAAAAATATATGCATCATTTTTATTTATAGGATTTTCTTCAAAATATTGTTTTAGTGCACTATAACAACCATGAATATCACCTATAATATGAATTTTTTCATATTTATCTAAATTTCTTGGATTATTACTTATAATTTCATCAAAGTTTTCTGGTTTAATTATTTTAAATGCTGATGAAATCTTTTCTTTAGAAAATGCTTTATATACTCTATCTATAGATTCATTTGGAACAATTTTATATTTTTCTCTATTTTGATTTCTTTTATATACTTCTTCTTTTGAAATGTCAGTAAAATCTAAAATGTATAACCTATAACGATATTTTTCTGCTAATTTTTTATAAATTGCAAGAGATTCATCACTATATGCATGAATGGCATCAATTATTGTAAATTCTCCCTTTTTCATTCGTTCTTCTAATATTGTGTATAATAATTTCCATACATTTTTATTATTGAATTGTGGAATCTCTTCAGAATATTCAATATTTATTTGTGGTGCATTAAACATTAATCTTATTTGATCTGAGCTTAATGTGAATCTTTCTAGATGATGTTCTTTTACAAAAGTGCTTTTACCACATCCCATAGCGCCTCTCAATATAACTAACTTTCTCATTTAATCACTTCCATTTTTTAATTAGAATCAATGTGTTTGTTCAATAAAAGTATACCAAATCTCGTTAATAATTAAAATGATGTTATAAGTTGTCAAGTACCATGCACTGAAGTACATGGCTTGACTTTAGGTGCTGAAAGCACATTCAAAGAGTAAACTCTTACCCAATTATTTTAAAGTTTTCGTCATACTCTTCTTGATTTTCTATATAATCTTTTATCATCGCTTCCGTTACTGCTCCTACACTTCTACAAAAGTAACCTGTTCCCCACACATGTTGTCCCCAATACTTCTTTTTTAATTCTCTATATTCTGACAGTAACACTCGCGATGTCTTTCTCTTTAACTGTTGCACTATTTTTGATACTGATAAGTGCGGCGGACACGACAATAATACATGTATATGTTCTTTTCCTATTGACCCTTTTAATATTGTTATATTCATACTGTTACATTCTTGTCTTATTATTTGCCTTGCTCTTTCTGCTATTTTTCCTGTTAATATTCTATATCTATATTTAGTAGTCCAAACAATATGATATTCTATATCATATTGCACATGACTTGATTTTCTCATAATATCCGCCTCACTTTTTAGCGTCTATTATATCATGCTTTTTTCTTTTGCGGCAATTAATTACCTCTCAACCCTTTAAGGGTTTCTGTGCTGAAGCACAGGGCCTGAACCTATTTTTCGTAACGGTCAAATGTCGATCTTAATGGGTAGGTTCAACATCTTTTCTTAGTAATGAGTTCTTAATTCATATATAACAATTTTCTCATTATTAATGCCTACTTTTTTATCAAATAATGAGAATTCAACAATTACATCAGTAAGTCCATTAAAAATAATATATTGATAAATAAAATTAAAATGTGGAATAACATTTAAATCTTTATCAAATATATCAGTTTTTATATTAAATGTCGGGTTAATGAAAGCATCTCTGCCTGATGCAGTGGGATTTGTAGATAATATTGCGTAGACCTCGCCATTAGATAAAATTTCTATTTCCCCGATCAATAACTGATGAGCAGCATAATTAGCTGAGCTGACATTAATAGAAAAAAGATTGTATTCACCGATTTCATCTAAAACCTTATCACAATCCACTTTTAATTTTAAAACTCCACCAACTTTAGACTTATCTCTAATGGCATAGTAAGGTGCTGGATACATTTTTAAAAATTCTCGAACATTTTCTTCTTCTCCTTTGTTAAATACTTGTTCAGGAAATCTATTAAGGTTTAATTCATTAATTTTTCTTATACTTTCCATTTTATTTTTTATTTCCATAATCTATGCTCCTAAGCTGTAATTAAACTACGTTAAATTACAAGTGTGTTTATTAAATTGTAATAATTTATTAAAAAATATTTGTATTAAGAACGAATGTTTACTATAATTATTTTAGAAACATTTTATAAGTTGGGTAGAGCCAATCTTCTTAACAGAAGGGAGACGAGAATATGAACAAGAAGGATTTTTTAATTCTATCTTTAGTAATAATTATCTTCCTTTTATTATTCTTACTATTTATAGTTTTAATATAAAGGAAATCCACCTAACTCAGCAATGATTTAGGTGGAAACCAACTTAATTTGGCAACACTCAATATGTGATTATCAAATGTTCCTTTTTATTTTATGCAAGTTTCCTTGGTGTATTCATAGTAACATAAAAATGGCTTTTTGACAAGCCGTTTTACTAATACTCGAAAAGTTTGAGTTTCATATCAATCTGGTGCCTTGAGGGTTTAGATACCGAACCCTAATTAAATACATTTACCATACCTCAATACATCCATAATATATCAAATTATTTTAAAATAGTGAACTATTTTTTAACAAATTTATAACATTTATATCACAATTTTTGTAAGCAAAAATAATATTGATTTTATGCGTATTCATTTAACACGAATTATGCTATAATAAACGGTATTAGACATCTGGTAATATGTCAAGATAAAATTTAAAATTTCTTGAAAATGTCTTT
>CANSAJ010000049.1 GCA_947644695.1 uncultured Bacillota bacterium
GCCAGAGACACTAGAACCAAACGCTTCACCATAACCATACACTACAAATGTTTCCAAATAAAAACCAGAAGTACCATTTTGAAAAAAGCTATACGGACTCATTCAACTTTATCAATATCATCCAATAATTTTATATTCAAAATATTAAACTGATAAAAACTTTCATTTCTTACTAATACTTAATAATTTAATATTTTTAAAATTTTCGTTTTTTAAGGTAGGGTAATATTTGTTTCTCTTTAGTTCATTCTACTATAGCCTTCACTATGAACTTTCCATTACTAAGAGAAATTCTGGACGTACTCCATACTCTCCTCGAGGATTATTGACACTTAAGTGACCGGGATCGCTAGAACCATACAAGTAGAACACACGTGAACCCCCACTAGTATAGTAACCATACGGACTCATATCTATTTTAATATACAACATTATCCTTATAAATATTAAAATATAAATTAACAAAAACTTTCTACAAAATACTAATACTTACCAATTTATTATCTTAAAATTTTTGTTTTTAAAACTAGGATAATATTTGTTTCTCCTTAGCTTATTCTACTATAGTTTCCTATGAACTTACCAATACCTAAGAGAAATTTCTGGACGTACTCCGATAGTAAAGTTAGCAAAAGTGCTATACAAGCGACCAGGATAACTATCATTCCACACAAAGAACACGTTTGAACTGGTGCCACTCCCTGAATGCGGACTCATTAAATTACTATTAGTAATAACATCCAATATTCGATCATAAAAATATCAAACTAACAAAAACGTTTCTATCAGTACTAATATTCATCAATTTAACATTTTTAAATTCTTGTTTCTTAAACTGGGATAATATTTGTTTCTCTTTAGTTTATTCTACTATAGTTTCCTATGAACTTACCCTTACCAAGAGAAATTCTGGACGTACTCCACCTGCAGTATGAACACCTTCCCTATCTAAATAACCTATATTGCTAGAAGTATCAACACTAAATAAACACGGATTACTAAAAGGAACCCCACCACTTCGCCAAATATAATCAGACGGACTCATTTTATTAAAAATTGCTTACAATATTAACCTTCTTATTTTAAGAATAATTAAATTAATAAAAACTTTCTTAAATTATACTAGTTCCCAATAATCTAATATTTTCTAATTTTCGCTTTTAGCTAGGATAATACTTGTTTCTCTTTAGTTTGTTCTACTATAGCATCCCTATGAACTTACCTTCCCCAAGAGAAATTTCTGGACGTACTCCGCCACCAATATCAATAAGAACCGCATAAAATATATAACCAAAATGACTTGAAGCAAGTACATTAAATATATAAGACGAATCACTAATAGAAGACTGATTATACGGACTCATTCATCAATACTACCCTTGTTTAATATATCAAAAATTATCATCCATTAACATATCAAAAATATTAATATGTTTAATATCATCTCTTGAATAATCCTTAGTATCTAAAGAAATAACAATCTTATCTACACTATCATCTATACCATTAAATGCAGAAAATTCTCTCTCCAAAGTACTTTCTAAATCTAATTTAAAAGATACTTGTATATACTTCATTTGATTATTTTTTATAGCAACAAAATCAATCTCACCTTTTTTAGTTTTACCTATAAATACCTTATAATCTTTGCTAATTAAATCATTATAAACAATATTTTCTAAACAAACAGAATAATTAAGTTCACTTCCACTACTCTTAATTTGCTTAATACCTAAATCACTACAATAATATTTATTTAATGTTTTAAGGGTAGTTTTTCCATGAACATCATACCTATAAACTTTATTCATAATGAATGTTGAAGTTAATGCTTCTAAATAACTATACAAAGTATCATTTGCAATTTTTTGATATTCTTTAGAAAGGAAATCTATTACATTATCACGAGAAAATTCCCTAGACTCTGTATCTAAAATATACTGAAACACCTTATTAAAAGAAGTTATATCTTTTATACCAAGTCTCTCCACAACATCTTTAAGCAAAATCGAATCATAAACACTTGATAAATAATCCGCTTTATTTATATTATCTTTAAAAAGAAATCTTTGAGGTAAACTTCCCCATTCAAACATATCTAATAATACTTTTTCATAATCTTTAGGCTTAGTATTAGTAAGAAGTACAACTTCTTTAAAAGAAAGAGGATGAATTCTAAAACTAACATATCTTCCAGATAAATCAGTTGAAAGCTCAAAAAAAGTCATTCTACTATTTGATCCTGTAATAAAAATACTATACTTATCTGTAATTCTAAGCGAATTTATACCTCTTTCAAATTCCTCAACCTTTTGAATCTCATCTAAAAATACATAATACTTTTTATTATTAATAGTTAATGATTGAATATATTCAAATAAGTCCTTAGCATTTTTTATAAAATCAAATTTTATAGATTCAAAATTAATATAAATAATATTCTCATCATCTATTCCACTTGCTTTTATTTCATCCCTAATTTGAGAAAGAATTATAGATTTACCACTTCTTCTCATACCATAAATTATTTTTATTAATGAAGTAGTCTCATAAAAACCTCTTATTCTAGATAAATATTTTTCTCTAATAAGCACATTCATCACCTCTTACATAAATTATAAATTATTTTTCTATTTTTGTAAAGTTATTCCAGTGTAATGGACTTTTTTATAAAAACACGAAAAACTTTCTTTAATTAATACTAACATCATTAATGCTTCAATTAGTCGTCTCTATGAACTCACCTATACTAAGAGAAATTTCTGGACGTACTCCGCCTTTATCAATGGCTCCACCATAATCAAAATAAGTAGCGCCCCTATAATCACCCATACGGAACAAACCAGTATAGATCTGGTTAACACTATACCATTGAAGGTCAGACGGACTCATTTAAACTTATAAGTACTAACCTTTATAATAATTTCAAAACATAATTTATTAAAAATTTTCTTTTATAATACTAATTCATAATATTTAAGTTTTTTCTTTTTTATCTATATATAGATAAAGGATAATACTTGTTTCTCTTTAGTTCATTCTACTATAGTTTCCTATGAACTCACCTATATTCAAGAGAAATTCTGGACATACTCCGACTCCAGTACTGTGGACGCCATTACGAGTCAAATGGCCAGGATTGCTAGAACCACTCACATAAAACACAAACGATATATAATCATCTGTTCTACTTTCCCAATACCAATATGACGGACTCATAACAAAATTACTAAATAATATTATCCTTATTTATTAAAGTTAAAAATATCAAACTAATAAAAATCTCCCTTTTCAGTACTAATATTTACCAATTTAATATTTTAAAATTTTTGTTTTTAAAACTAGGATAATACTTGTTTCTCTTTAGTTTATTCTACTATAGCTTCTCTATGAACTCACCAATATCTAAGAGAAATTCTGGACGTACTCCGCCACTTAAATAGACAACACTTTCATAATTTAACAAACCAGGACTATAAGAACCAAGCACTGAATACTCTGTAATATGCTCATCAGGATTATTCCAACCTGACGGACTCATCATAATTTATTTATAAATATTACCCTTATACTTTTGATAAGAATATTTAATTAACAAAAATCTTTCTTTCCAATACTAATACTTAACAATTTAATATTATTAAATTGTTGTTTAAAACTAGGATAATACTTGCTTCTCTTTAGTTTATTCTACTATAGTCTCCTATGAACTTTCCAATACACAAGAGAAATTTCTGGACGTACTCCGCCTGCAGTATTTCCGCCACTAGCAATTACTAAATTGCCAAGATCACTAAAACCAAGCACAGCGAACGCACGCGAACGAGAACTATCCCAATCATACGGACTCATATCTATTTCAATATACAACATTATCCTTAATTTAATTATAAAGTAAAATTTATAAAAATCTTCTATCATTATACTAATTCTTATTAATTTTAACAATTTAAATTTTCGTTTTTAAAACCTGGATCTTATAACCGGACAGTTTTTTAAAAGATAAAAACTAGGGGTATTTTTACCTCTA
>CANSAJ010000050.1 GCA_947644695.1 uncultured Bacillota bacterium
CCAGCTAAAGACATTTTAAATCTAATCGCAAAACCTTGGGCAAACACACAAGATATTATGTCGATTGGATCAGTAGGTCGTGGAACAGCGTTAGAAATAAAACGCAAAATTAGAATAGAATCAGAATTAAATGGTTTATTTTTACCAAAAAATCTCGTGAAAATGGAAGATGTTGTAAAATTCTTTGGTTTAAACATCAATTATTTAAAGCGAGTAAAGGAGGAAGCTGACTTTGAAAAATAAACCTAAATACCATAATACTAAAACTTGTGTTGATGGAATAACTTTTGATTCAAAATTGGAAGCAAAAAGATATAAGGAGCTTAAAACTTTAGAATCACAAGGAATTATTAAAGATCTAGTCCTGCAACCATCATACGAGTTGATTCCAAAGTTTAAAAAAGGAAATAAAGCATATAGAAAGACCTGTTATAAGGCTGATTTTAGCTACTTTGATCTTAAACAAGGTAAAACTATTGTTGAAGATACAAAAGGCTTTAAAACAGATGTATATATGCTTAAAAACAAGCTCTTTGAGTATTCATACCCAGATTTAACAATTAGGGAGGTAAAAAAGTAATGAAAAGTATTTATAAGGGTGAAAACTGTGATATTTTGGATATTATAGATCACATTGTAATTATTAAAGGTCAAAATATTATGATTATAGCTGCTGATAAGTTATGCCCTGTATATTTGAGTGTAGAACAGATGTTAAAAATTCAACAATTTCAAAGAAAAGACTATGATATATGCCCTACTTTAAAAATAGGGGATCGCTTAATAGTGGAGTTGCATTTTGAGTGGACAGTTATTAAAGATGGTGTCAATCAAGTTGCTATAAATCATACATATATCAATGAAATAGTTGATTATCTTAAAAAGTTAGAAGTAAAAGGAGAAGAATAATGGAAAATGAATTAAAAAAAGCTATTTTACAGCTTAAAAGTGAAATGAATAGTCGTTTCACTTTAATAGAGAAATCTATATGTGAAATGAGGAAAGAATCACGAAAAAGTGGTGAATTTGAAAAAGGAAAAAAGCGTATATCATCTGGCACTATATATGATATTGTATCGCAAGAAATAAATAAAAAAGGAGGAAATTTAAATGAAAGAAAATAAAAATGATTTAATTGATGTTGATTCTGAAAGGAACAAAATATTCCAAGATTGTACCGATATAGATTTAGCTATTGAAAGGCAATTAAAAAGGAAATTCGATAAAATTTCCGAGTGGCAAGCGAATTGTGAAGCAGAATTAAGAAGCCTAAAAAAGAAGCTTAATAGTATGCCGATACAAAACGATGAAGAATTACAATATATCACAGGAAATATAATAGGAAATGCTATAAATTGCAAAGAAGATGGAGGCGAAATTTAATGAAAAAATATGACAATAGTGTTCCTGCTTCTATAATAGAGATTCCTGTTGATTTCTTTAAAACTAGTGAAGAAATCTACACTACAAAAAATAACATATATGCTTTAAATGATAAGGAAAATAGTGTTTTAATTTGCGATAAAAATTTCGATAATAAAAAATACCTGTCATTTAAAGAAGTTGGGGATCTTATGGAAATCTTTTTAAATAATATTTTTGAGGAATTAGAGGAAAGGGAGAGCTAAAATGAGAGTAATCGGAAATTTTAGGGAAGCTGCGGTCATTGAAATTGGCAAAAAGCAAACCCTTTACTTAATTAAAAATGATGAATCGCCAAAATTGGATAAGTATTCCTACTACAAAATATTTTTGAGCGTAAAAGATATAGTGGATCTTTACAATTATGTAAAAATGGAGGGGTTATTGTGTCAGAATTAAGATTCATAGAACTTAACGAAGATAAATCTCCTAAAACTAGCTATTATGTTACATATCCAAGTATGGATCATTTGAATAGTGCTGGGCTTATGCTTAACAATAACGTGGTATTAGTAGATTTTGATGGTGATAATGGGGAGAAAGAAAAAGGGATAATTGAGTATATAAAGCTCAATTATCCTACACTTACAATAACTACTACAAAGGGTTATCATTTTTATTTTAGTAAACCCTCCGACATTGTTATTAAATCAAAGTCTGATGTAATTACAGCGGGAGGTTTCCAAGTTGATTATAAAACTGGAAATCAATATGGAATTGTTAAACGCTGCGGCGTTGAAAGAGAACGAAATCGAGATCTAACTCTTACGAATCTTCCTATATTACCTCCTATATTGTACCCTTTATCAATTAAAACTAATTTGAGTAATATGTGTGATGGTGATGGTCGCAATGTTGGTATAAACGCACATTTATATTGTTTAAAACAAAGTTATCCTACGCTAAATATAGCACAGATTGGAGAATTTATCAATCAGAATATTTTCGGTGAAGTAATGGAAAATAATGAGCTAGATCGTGTAATTAAAAGTGTATTAGCTAGTGATCCTTTGTCTAACATGGAAATCTACAAAGGAAGTAAAAAAGATATGATCTCTGCTGCCAAGTGGATAGTTAAAAAACTAGATATAAAACTATATAACGGACAATTATATTTCAAAACCGATGGGAAGTATATTAGTAACGAAACTTTATTGTTAAGAGAGATCGCAAAGTATATTGAGCTTACACGTAATAAAGATAGCGAATTAAATCATCAGTTGTATAAGTATGCGGATCTAATCGACAGCGGATATGATAAATTTAAAATCCAGCTGCGTAATGGATATATATTTAATAATCATGTAGTCGAGAGTGAGTGTGATTTTACGCCTTTCTATCTTGATGTATTGTATGATAAAAACGCATACGATGAAAATGTAGACACTTTTCTAAATTTTATTTCTTTTGGGAAAAAGGACTTACGATTAGTTTTAGAAGAAGTATTAGGACATATAATTTTAGTTAATAGATTTCCGCATAAGATATTTTTCTTAACTGGAAACGGAAAGAACGGAAAAAGCACCTTTATTAAACTTATTACTAATTTTACAGGGGATCTTGCTTCATACGTTGATATTGCTGATTTTGATGATGGTACAAGTCTTACATCACTAATTGGAAAAATAGTTAATGTAAGTGATGATGTAGATTCTGTATATTTAGAAAAAAGCAAAAATTTAAAAACCATGGCAAGTGGTGATAAAATAGGCACTAGAGCAATATATAGCAAGCCTATATCAATTAAAAATACAGCAAGCCTTATATTTACCGCAAATGAGCCTCCTAGCTTTAAAGACAAGTCAAATGGATTGATTCGTAGACTTGTGATCGTTCCTTTTGAAAATGTAGTCGAGAAGCGGAATCCATATATTGATGAAGAATTAAGTACAGACAATGCAAAGAGTTATATTCTTAATCTTGCGTTAGAGGGAGTACAAAGGCTTTTTGACAATGATTTAGAACTTTCTACAAGCAGCACTATAAACGAAGCTACCAAGCAATATCATATTGAAAATGACAGCGTATTATCCTACCTTGAGGAACAATCTAAACACGTAATAGGTAGAAAGGTAACAGAAGCCTATCATTATTATGAAATGTATACACAAGCTAACAAACTAAAAACATTGTCGCCAGCACGTTTTAGCCGCAGATTAAATGCTTTAGGGTATAAGTCAAGAGTTGTAAAAGATGAGTTTGGAGCAAGTGTTAGAAAAATATTTAAGGAGGAAGAATAAATGGAGAAAGAAGCAATAGTCCTCTATATTTATAAAAATAGCAAAGGAAAGTGGATTCATAGTAGCTATAAAATGACAATAATCACAAAAGAAAATTTGGCTAGTAATAAACTTATGTATGATGTTAAAAGAATCTTGCAAGAGAAATTTAATAATCCAGCCATAAGCGTATATG
>CANSAJ010000051.1 GCA_947644695.1 uncultured Bacillota bacterium
TATTAATACCATTTTCACTTAGTGCTTAGTTTTTCATAAAACTTTTCACACTATCCAAAAAGACAAGAGATAAAATTATAACACTACAAAAGAGTAAAATCAAGTAACACATCTTTTAAAAAATAAAATAAATTGATATAATGTGAACAGAATAGAGAAGAGGTTGAAAATGAAACAAATAATAATAAGAAGTTTGATATATACATTATTAATAATATTATGCATAACACTAGGAGTTATAGGATATAAAAATAAACCACTAGACAAGCCTAACCCTGATATAATGAATATAGAATTTTATAGATATAATACATTAACTGGTAATTATGATACTTTAAAAATAAATGAAGACAATATAAATTATGAAGGAGAATATCTTGATTTAAATAATTGTAAAACATATACATACAATAAAGAAACAGGAATTATTAAACTAGATTGTAACAAAGCATTTAGAATTGTAGGATATACTGAAGAAGCTTTAGTTATTAATATTAGTAAAGAAAATTTATATTTCTATAAAGAAAAAGAACAAAGTTACAACGGAGAATTCCAAAGAACCTACAAAATGAGCATAGCTACTTATAAACAAGAAGGAGAAACTGCTTTAAAAGAAAAAGAGATAACAATAGAAGATCTACCGTCACTTATAAAAAGTAATTCTTTATCTTATATTTATATAAAAGGAAATAATTGTAAGGACGAATGTACATTATTTAATAAAGTATTTTTAAATTTTAGTACAAAAGATAATATTTACTATTTAGATAGTTCAAAGCTAAAAATTTCAGATATCAAAAAACTAACAGATACATATGAAGATTTTCCAAATACACTACAAGACTATGATAATGTCACTCCACAAGTATATGTAGTAGGAAATAAAAAATTAGAAACAATTTTAGAAATCGAAGGAAAAGGTTTTGACTATAGCAAATACAATAATTTTGCAGATAATTATGAGGTGGAAAATGAGTAGAATTTCAAAAGAAGAATTAAAACGTTTAGACAAATATTTTAGATTATCCAACTATCTTTCAGTAGGACAACTTTATTTAATGGATAATCCATTAATAAAAAGAAAATTAGAATTAAAAGATATAAAGCCTAATGTTGTAGGACACTGGGGTACAGCACCAGGACAAAATTTTATTTATACACATTTAAATCGAGTTATTAACAAATATAATCTAAATATGATTTATATATCAGGCCCAGGTCATGGTGGACAAGCTGCAGTTTCACATACCTTTATAGAAGGCTCTTATACAGAAACTTATCCTGATATAAAAGATAATGAAAATGGATTAAAAAAATTATTCAAACAATTTAGTTTTCCAGGAGGAGTATCAAGCCATGTCGCACCAGAAACTCCAGGAAGTATAAATGAAGGAGGAGAATTAGGATATAGTTTAGCTCATGCATTTGGAGCAGTTTTAGATAATCCTAACTTAATCGCTGCCTGTGTAATAGGAGATGGAGAAGCAGAAACAGGACCGCTTGCAACTTCATGGCACTTAAATAAATTTTTAAATCCACAAACTGATGGAATAGTATTACCAATACTACATTTAAATGGTTATAAAATTGCAAGTCCAAGCATATTTTCGAGAATACCTACTGACGAATTAGGCAGTTTATTACTAGGTTGTGGATGGAAACCTTACTACATAGAAGGAAATGACCCAATAAAAATGCATAAAAAAATGGCTAAAGCTTTAGATGAAATAATAGAAAATATCCTAAAAATAAAAGAACAATCTAAAAAACATAACTTTAGACCTTATTACCCTATGTTAGTATTAAATACACCAAAAGGATGGACAGGCCCTAAAGAAGTAGAAGGTACATTTAAATCACACCAAGTTCCAATAATAGTAAACAAAGAAAATGAACCTAATGTATCTCTAGTAGAAAAATGGTTAAAAAGTTATAAACCAAAAGAACTATTTAATGAAGATGGAAGTATAAAAAAAGATATAAAGAAATTATCTCCTACTGGTAACAAAAGAATGGGAATGAATCCCAATACTAACGGAGGCTTATTACTTAAAGAATTAAAAACACCAGATATTTTAGAATACGGAGTAAAAATAGAAAAAAGAGGCCAAACAGAAGCAGAAGATATGCGAGAATTAGGAAAATATATACGTGATTTAATAAAGTTAAATGAAGAAAATAAAAACTACAGAATATTTGGTCCAGACGAAGCTCTTTCAAATAGACTAAATCATGTATTTGAAGTAACAAATAAAAAATGGTGTACAAGAATCATAAGAAAAGATGAGTTATTAAATAAAAACGGACGTGTCATAGATGGTATTTTATCTGAACATGCATGTGAAGGAATGTTAGAAGGCTACTTATTAACAGGAAGGCATGGATTTATTCACAGCTATGAAGCATTTGCAAAAATAATAGATTCAATGGCAGGACAACATGCCAAGTGGTTAAAAGTTTCTAAAGAAATAGCATGGAGAAAAGAAATAAGCTCACTAAATTTCTTATTATCAAGTCATGTATGGCAACAAGACCATAATGGTTATACACACCAAGATCCAGGGTTTATAAACAACATAATAACAAAAAAATCAGACATTGTACGAATATATCTTCCATTTGATACAAATACATTAATAACTACATTTGATTATATAACTAAAACAAAAAACAAAATTAATGTAATAATAGCTTCTAAACATAAAAGACCTCAATGGTTAACAATGGAAGAAGCAATAAAACACTGTGAAAAAGGAATAGACATCTTTGAATGGGCAAGCACTTATAAAGGAAAAAATCCAGACATAATTCTAGCCTGCGCAGGAGATACACCAACAGTTGAAGTCCTAGCTGCAGTTTCTATATTAAAGGAATATGTACCTAACTTAAAAATAAGAGTTATAAATGTAGTCGATTTAATGAAACTACAATCAAATAACACACATGGTTTAACAGATGAAGAATATGACAAATTATTCACAACAGAAAAACCTATATTATTTGTATTCCATGGATATCCAAATGTAATACGTGATCTAACTTATAATAGAACTAATAGAAATATGCATGTAAGAGGATATATTGAAGAAGGTACAATTACTACACCATTTGATATGCGAGTACAAAATAAAATAGACAGATATCATTTAATACTAGATGCTATTAATTATGTACCTAAATTAAAAAAAGAAAAAGAATTAAAAGAATACTGCGAAAATATGTTAATAAAACATAATGAATATATTAAGAAGAATGGTAAAGAATTATCTAACATATCAAATTGGAAATGGAATAGTTAAAACAATTAAACAATAAATAGAAAAAAGCATTTAATATATTAGGAATACAAAAATTCCTAAATAATTATAAATTTTCCTCCTTAAAACTTTTAAAATACATTAGTCTAAAAATGTTTAAATAGAAAAAAGTTCCCTATATGGGAATTTTTATTTTAAAATACTTTTTTCATAAGGCTTTCTAACATCAGTTCTACCTATTAAATAATCAACACTTGTATTATAGTAATCAGCTAAAACACTAATTTTCTCTATAGGTATAGAATTTATTCCTAATTCATATTTATTATATTGCTGCTGCGTAATCTTTAATAAAGAGGCAACATCTTTTTGATATAAATCTTTATCTTCACGAAGTTCTTTTAATCTATCAATTTTCATAAATCACCTTCTAGTAATATTTTAACGAACAACTATAAATTGTATTGACTAACACAACCTATAGTTGTATACTGTTTTTATAATACAACCATAAGTTGTACAAAGAGGTAGAAGTAATGAATAAGAAGTTTGTAGTATATGGAATAGTAATGACAT
>CANSAJ010000052.1 GCA_947644695.1 uncultured Bacillota bacterium
CTTCACTTTGATCTTCTAGTGAATCATGATATACAAATTCTATTGTATATTCTTGGGTTACTCCTGCAGGTATATCTATATCATATGCGAGTATTGTATCTTCTGGGGTACTGCTCTTGGGTATGTCTAAGTATTCTTCCATATTATAACCATTACTTGATGTTATTTTATATTGTAAAAATCCTTCTGTTACAAATGTATTTACTAAGTCATTTATAACTATATTGTAATTAAAAGTATTACTACTTTCATTTTTTACGCTAAAAGTCTTAGTCTCTTTCCACCCTGGTATTATCTCATTACTTGCTAACTGATTATCATCTGTAAATAATATCCTAAGTTCTTTTGCACTTACTCTTATTTCTTTTCCTTCACCTGAAATCATTCCTGTAAAGTATGCATAGCTCATTCCTACACATAATAATAATGTCATTACTATTCCATATACTACAAACTTCTTATTCATTACTTCTTACTCCTATACGACAACATATTGTTGTTAATACATCAAAATCATACAACACTTTGTGGTGAAAGTCAATAAAACAAATCGTTGTATATTAGAATCTATACATGGAGGCAAGTATGGTTATTAAGAGATTAAAAGATTTAAGAGAAGATAATGATCTAAGCCAAAGAGAATTATGCGAGATGATTAAATATAAACAACAAACTTATAGTTATTATGAAACAGGAAATAGAACTCTTCCATATGATTTATTAATTAAATTAGCTAATTTTTATAGTACTAGTACTGATTATATTTTAGGTATTACTAATGAAAAAAAGCCTTATCCTAGATGTAGTGAAAAAAAATAGAAAGAAATTAATTTTTCTCTCTATTTTATTTTTCTAAAGCATCCATTATAACTGGTACTATTTGTTGTTTTCTACTAACACAGTTATCTATAAAAGTTCCTAAAGTCATATCTTTATTATCCCATGCTTTCTTTACTAAGTCTTCGCTTCCCTTATCAAAGAAAATATAACTACCATTCTTAATTATATCAGTAACAGCAAATATAAAGTGATTAGAATTATTTTTTTCTTTTGCTATTTCTATTTCTTTTAAGAATTCTTCCTTATTATTAAGGATACTTTCATAATCCATTGTAAATACTTGACTTATTGTAAAATGTATATCTCCTGCATCAAAAGATTTCATATCACCAGTTACTATAGAATTTACACTTAATCCTTCAAGACTAGTTCCTGCTTTAAACATATCCATAGCATAAGCATCAACATTCATTTTACATATTTTATTAAGTTCAGTTACTACTTTTATATCCATATCTGTTGTAGTTGGACTTTTAAATAAAAGTGTATCAGATATGATTGCTGACATCATAAGTCCTGCCATTTCTTTTGTTATTTTAATACCATTTTCTTTATACAATAAATATATAATAGTATTAGTACATCCAACAGTCATATTTCTTATATTAATAGGTGCAGAAGTACTTATTCTTCCTATTCTATGATGATCTACTATTTCTGTAATTTCTGCTTCTTCTAAACCAATTGCACTTTGTTCAACTTCATTATGATCTACTAATATTACTTGTTTTTTATTTAATTTAGTTATTTCAGATATTCTTATTAATCCTTTACAGTTTCCATTTTTATCTATTACAGGATAATTATCTAATTTAAGTGGAGTACTCCAATTTATAAAATCTGTATAATATTCATTTTCATGAACTACATATGGTGACTTATCATTTAATATTTTCTTTATGTAATTACTGTACATTATTAATCTAGCTGTTTCAAAAGTATTCATTTTTGTTCTTATTATATTTACTTTATTCTTCTTTGCTTCTTTTATATGTTCTTCTTTTATTGAAGAATTTCCTATGATTATTATAAGTTGTACTTTTGATTTTATTGCTAAATCTATTATATAATGTCTATCACCAACTATAATTATATCATTTCTATTTAAGTCAACTATGCTTTCAAAAGTAGAATGAGCGAATGATACTGCAGTTATATTTCCTTTTATTTCTTCTGTAGATTTAACTATTTCTTCTCCTTCAAGTGTATCAATTATATTTTGATAATTTGTATCTAAAATATGATCTTTTATATTAATCATTTTTCTTAGAATTTCTTTAGCTGTTACTAGATTTAATAGTTTTTTATTATTATTAACAATTGGAACTCCTGTAGTATTTTCTTCTAACATGTAATTATAAACTGATTGTATTGATGAAAATTCATTCATGAAACAGTTTTTTCTATAATCTAAGTCTTTTATTTGTAATTTTATATCATTTAGATATTTTGGTTCTTTAATTTTGAAATAGTCTAATACAAATTTTGTTTCTTTATTAATAGGTCCTAAAACTCTTTCTTCAGCTGATATTCCTAAACTTCTTTTTAAGTTTGCTAGAGTTATAGCAGAACATACTGAATCTGTGTCTGGATTCATATGTCCAAATATTAGTTGCTTTTTCATTTAAATCACCCCTATGAGCTTTTTTAATATAGTATAATTTAGTGATAAAATCAATAGTTTTGTATAATTTTTATTACATTTTATATTATAAAGTCTTTATTCAAAGAATTTTTCTATAGATATTCCAAGTACTTCACTTATTTTGTATAAGTTATATATGCTTATACCACAGTTACAATTCTTACTTTCCAAGCCTCCAATTAATGAGACCGATACTCCAACTTTCTTAGCTAAGTCACTTTGAGTTAGTTCACCTACATTAGCATTATATAATGTTCTATATCTTTTGATATTTTTGCCTATCCTATTATTTATCATTTCTTCATTTATCATTGGCGTCTCCTAGTTTTCTGCTGTGCTACATGTACTATTGATTTCTACTTTATATGGGTTTGCTGCTGTTCCGTTTCCGGAAGATGTCAGTACACAAGATTTCAGAGAAACTACTGGACGTACTCCGCCATTAGTAGCGCTGACAGAAGGGTCAGACAAGTAGCCAGGGTTGCTAGAACCGTGCACGTTGAACACGTACGAGTTGTAAGAACTGCTACTACCCCAATAGAAGCAATACGGACTCATTGTCCACCACCAGGTGGACCCGGTTACACTGCCTCCGGCAGCGTTGTAGTAATAATATGCTGGCGCATTTGTACCATATTTTCCTCCTGCGAATGCTACCTCATCTGCTGTCATCAAAGCTACTGGGTTTGTTAGTTTTCCATTTCCTGTACTTGTACTTGCTGTGAATTTATCAGCTGTACTTGCCCCATTTGTTCCACTATACAAGCTTCCACTTGCATTATTTCCACATTTATATGATGGTGCTTTTGCATCTACTAGTCTCTTATACGCTGCATAGTAGAATGTTGACGATGTACTATATCCTTCATTTGCCCTGTCATTACAATAGATTGCTGTTTTACTTACATATCCATTATAACTTGGTTCTATTGTCTTATCATACCATGTATCTATTACTCCCTTTATTGTTGAGTTTGTTGTGTTATTTCTATTACTTGCTA
>CANSAJ010000053.1 GCA_947644695.1 uncultured Bacillota bacterium
TAAATGTAAGTAATATAAAATCAAATACCACATGTACAGTAGTACCAAAAGAAGAAATAAAGGTAACACTAGTAGTAAACAATGGTACAGGAGGTACAACTAAAACCTTAGATACTGTAGGAGGAACCCTAACATTCACAGGAGTATCACCAAATAGTGGTTACATATTAGATAATGAGAATATGACATGTACAGGAGGAGCAAGTATAACATTAAATGAAACAACAGCAACAGTAAGCAATATAAATAATACTCAGACATGTACAATACTATCTAAAATTGCTCCATTGCTAAAAGATCAAATCTTAGCAGACCATCCAACAAGACCAGGAGCCAGACCAAACTTAAATAGTGATGTGTTCACAACCGATAATACGAAAACACTATATACAGCGAGTGGAAACTGGACAGAAGGAGGAAGTACAGTATATTATTTTGCAGGGAATGCATTAGATAATTGGGTTTACTTTGCAGGAATGTACTGGAGAATAATCAGAATAAATGAAGATGGAAGTGTAAGGCTTTTATATGTAGGCCCAGATAAGAATACTACATCTGGATATATAGGAACAAGCGCATATAACACAACATATAAAAATCCAATGTATGTAGGCTATATGTATGGAAGTAGTGGAAGTGTAGCAAATAATAGAGGTAACACGATTAACTCAGCAATAAAAGGAGTAATAGATACATGGTATGATAATACAATAGAAGCCGAATATGATAGTTATATAAGCAAAATGGCTATCTATTGTAATGATCGAGCAAATGAAGGGTATACATTTTCAAGTAATTTTTACTATGCTGCATATAAGAGACTAGTAGATGCAAAAGCACCATCATATAAATGCGGAACTAAATCTAATGGATCTTTATATACAGGAACAAATGGAGCAAGTACTGCTGATAAATTCACAGCAAGTACAAGTACAGGAAACGGAAAGCTAGCAGATATGCCAGTAGCCTTGATGACAGCAGATGAAGTAGTATTCGCTGGAGGTAAATATGTTACAAATGCGCCAACATATTATTATTACAACGCTGCCGGAGGCAGTGTAACTGGGTCCACCTGGTGGTGGACAATGAGTCCACATTACTATAGTTCTTATGGCGATTCGTTCGTGTTCGTTGTGAGCGGTTCTAGTAATCCTGGCTACTTGAATAATGCTACTGCCGACAGTATTTCAGGCCGAATACGTCCAGTCCTATCTTTAAAATCTTGTGTTAAATGGAAAAGTGGAGATGGAACAAGTGATAATCCATATACAGTTGATACATTAGATTCAGCATGTTCATCAGCAGAAAACTAAGGAGACACCCATGATAAATGAAGAGATGATAAATAATAGAATAGGAAGGAATGTTAAGAGATATAGGACATTATATAATGCCAATGTGGGTGAACTAACTCAAAGTGATCTAGCTAAAAAAGTTGGAGTATCAGTATCTCTTATAGGAGGATTAGAAAGTAAGAATTGTAACAGTGGTATAAGCATATATAACTTATACAAAATAAGTGAAGTATTAAATGTACCAATAGATAAATTCTTTGAATGAGTAGCAAAGTTATTTCGATACATCGAAATAACTTTTTTCGTCTTATAGGAAATTTCATCTTGTAAGAAAATTGACGAAGGCATGTTTGTAAAATAAAAATGAGTATGTAAAAACATACCCAATCTTTATGATTGAATTTATTGTTCTTTGTATTCGTATACTCTTCCATTAACTCCTACATAATAAATAGGTTCCATTTTTCCTGGACATTTCTCACAGTCGAATCTAGGAGGAACTAAAGTATCAACTCCAATTTGATCTGCTTTGTCTAACATCTCAACTATTTCAGTAGGTATCCTTTCTTTAGTTTTGCATCTTGTACATATAAATTCGATTTCTTTTGGATTTTTCATAAATAAATATAAACTCCTTTAAGTAAACGCATATTCAAAAGTCATTGTAGAATTACAATTAGGACATTTTAAAGGATCATGTTTAAAAGTGATATAAATAAGATTTCTCCATTTAAGTAAAGATTTATAGAATGGAACTTTAGCTTTATCAATTAAAAATCTACAAGTATTATAAAGTTTGTGAGATTTAGAAGCATAAAAACCATAATATCTAATAGTTTTAAATCCTTTTTCTGGAATATGTCTAATGATTCTAGCAATAAATTCAAATATGTGGATTTTTTCAACAATGAATTTATCATCTTCATGTCTTTGGTACCAAAAAGAGATATAATCATTGTTACCAATATCTATTATACGATATTCAGCAAAGCAAGGTCTACCACAATATCTTAAAATATAAAAAATAGCTTTTCTAGAGTTAGGAAATTCATTCTTTTTAGCTCTTACATAGAAGCCATTAGAAGACTTAGAATATACTTTATTTTTAATACTTCTAAATTCATTTTTACCAATATCTTTTTCTAATAAATCTAAAAGTATTTTTTGAAAGCGTTTACGAAGCATATCAAAAGGAATAAAGTCAAATCTTTTAGAAGAAGTATTACCTAAAGCGATTTCAGAATATAAACAATGAATGTGAACGTTCCATTTATCATCACGACCAAAAGTATGAAGAGAAAGAATAAAGCCAGGTTTATATTTTTCTTTCTTGTATTGTTCTTTAAACCAAGAAGAAAGAGTAAAATTAACAGCATCAAACATAAGATTAAGACGAGTTCGTTTTTCTAAAAATAAAGGCCAAAGAATATCAGATATAGTAAAGACAAGATGTCTATGATTACAATTAATAAGTTTAGATTCAATAGCTAAAGAACGAGCTTTAGCATATTTAACACCACAAGAATTACAAAATCTAGATTTACAAGTATTATAAACATGAACATGATTATCACAATTAGGACAATGATAAAAAGAGTAACCAAGATAAGGAGTTTTACAGATCATCATTCTTTCAACTTCATGTTTAACTATTGGTCTAATAGTAAGATTTCTTTTATCAGCGAATACTAAAAAATCATCCCAATAATCATTAAAAATATCTTTTAATTTAAAATATTTATTTTTAGGATAAAAATTGAATAAATCTTTTTCAGTATCAAACTCATTTATTATCATAATTATATTATAAATTAAAAAGAAACCAAACACAAAGTGTTTGGAGAATGAATTTATTCATTCATTTTTTATGTGCCAGGCATGGCATATAGCTAGGTGGTGAAAGTCCACTATACGCGTAAGTATCTGCGAAGTATTAGAGAAGCACAACGCATTAACAGTGATGTTAGGGCTAAAGGAAGTGTGGAACAAAACTTGCTAATAGAAGTCAATACCTAAATTCATATTTTTTATAAAATTTA
>CANSAJ010000054.1 GCA_947644695.1 uncultured Bacillota bacterium
AGTTTGACTGGGGCGGTCGCCTCCCAAAATGTAACGGAGGCGCCCAAAGGTTCCCTCAGAATGGTTGGAAATCATTCGAAGAGTGTAATGGCAGAAGGGAGCTTAACTGCGAGACCTACAAGTCAAGCAGATGCGAAAGCAGGGCATAGTGATCTTGCGATTCAGAATGGAATGGTCGTTGCTTAACGGATAAAAGTTACCCCGGGGATAACAGGCTGATCCCACCCAATAGTTCATATAGACGGTGGGGATTGGCACCTCGATGTCGGCTCGTCGTATCCTGGAGGTGTAGTCGCTTCCAAGGGTTGGGCTGTTCGCCCATTAAAACGGCACGCGAGCTGGGTTCAGAACGTCGTGAGACAGTTCGGTCCCTATCCGTTGTGGGCGCTGGAAAATTGAGGAGAGCTATCCTTAGTACGAGAGGACCGGGATGGACGTACCGATGGTGTATCTGTTGTCACGCCAGTGGCAGTGCAGAGTAGCTATGTACGGATGGGATAACCGCTGAAAGCATCTAAGCGGGAAGCCCTCTCCAAGATGAGTTTTCCCTTTCTTTAAGAAATAAGATCCCTTGAAGACTACAAGGTTGATAGGCTAGAGGTGGAAGAATAGTGATATTTTGAGCTGACTAGTACTAATAGATCGACAAATTAACTAATTTAATTTGATATTTTATTCACATTATCTTGTTTTGAGAGAACAATTATTGTATAATATATATTGATCAGTGACGATAGCAAAGTGGACACACCTGTTCCCATCCCGAACACAGAAGTTAAGCACTTTAACGGCGAAGATAGTGTAAGCGAAAATAGCAAGTTGCTGGTTTTTTTTTGCTACAAAATATATGTCAAATAAAATATAATCATTTGAGCTTTACCACAACAACATGCTATAATTATAATGGTGAAGATAAGTAATGAAAATAATAAAAAAGTTAATAACTATAATTGTATTAACATTTATTTTATTCTTTGTTATTGACGAAACATTTACAAGTTATAACAAAGAAATATTAATAATTAATGAAGATAAATTTAATAGTATTACAGTAGGTTCAAAAATAAATTATAAAGAATACATAACAGATGAAAGTGAAAGTAACACTAAGTTAATCGAAGAATTCATATCAGAAGGTATGAATGTAGATGATTTTAAAAACACTTTAACTAAATCAACTTATTACATAGAATCAACAGAAAAGTATAAAAAAATAAATTATGATTTCGAAAAACACTATAGTTATGAAGAACTAGAAAAAATATATTTAAATTTAGTAAAATCAGATATAGTAAAACTAGAAGTTATAGGAAGATCTTTTGATGGAAGAAATTTATACTCTATAGAAATAGGTACAGGAAAAGACCAAACAATGTTTGAAGGAAATATTCACGCAGCAGAAATCGCACCAGCTTTATATTTAACAAAATATGCAGTAGATTTAGTCAATTCATATGAATCAGGAGATAAAGAAACAATTGAATTATTAAAAAATCATAAAATAATTATTCTTCCAAGTGCTAATCCAGATGGCTATGATTATTCTGTTAAAGGAAAAGAAGTTTTAAATAAAACAAATTCTTATGTATATATAAATGATAACTTAATTGATAACGATTATTATAAAGCCAATATAAATGGCGTAGACTTAAATAGAAATTTTCCAACTCAAACAGGAGGTTTATATTATAAAGGAGAAGATTTATATTATACTGTTTCGAGAGAAAAAAGCACAAAAAAACTAGAGTACTTCCCTGGCGATGAACTAGGAAGTGAACCTGAAACACGAGCTATGATTTACTGGATGTATAAAAATTATAAAAACACGCATGCTTATATAGCTGTCCACAGTGCTGGAAGAGTTGTTTACGATGGTGAACAATATTTATCAAATACATTTAATAAATTATCTAATGCTTGTTCAACTATAGTTAATGAATATTCAGGATACTTTCAATTAGGAATTGAAGCAGATGAAGGCCAAGGCATAGAAGGAACTTCAACAGACATGATTGGAGAGATTGCACATGGCTATAAGTTTAGTACTGAAACTGGAAGATTATCAACATCTAAATATGGTGAAAAAGCAAAAAATATGGAGCAAGAAATGTGTGTGCTTACAATAGAAACTTTAGAAAATTACACGAAAGATCTAGATATAATTAAAGAAGAATATTATGATATGGAAATTAGTAATATTTTCTCCGATATAGTTACGATAGACTAACATAAATTCACAGTTAGCTCTTGTCTTTTAGTAAGATTTGATGTATAATCAAATCCACATGGCGGTATTGGTGAAGTGATTAACACGCCAGATTGTGGCTCTGGTATGCGTGGGTTTGATTCCCACATATCGCCCCATTGAGAGAATTACTCACACCCTCGTGTGAGTTTTATATTACAAAAAATATCCTATATCACTCGTTGATATGGGATTTTTTCATGTTTGAAAGGAGGATTTACAAATGAAAATAACCATAGAACCTTTAGAATTTCCTTTATGTGTGAAAGAAAAACTTATGAAGATACCTAAAATATCAAAACTACATATTGAATTTGTAAATGGAAAAAATATTCATTTTGATAAAACCAATCTTTCAATCAATGAGCCACACAAAGTTATTATTAGTAATGATTCGTCTTGTATGATTCTACTATCTTATCCAAATGATAATAATTTATATTTGAAAGATAGTTTAGAAATTATTACTCTTGAATCTATAAAATTTTTGATTTTAAAAATGTTGTAAAAATAAATTTTTTGAAATTTTATTTTTCCCTTTATTTATAAGGGTTTGCGAGCAAAAAATAATTTTTAATGTCCGTTTACTTTCCGGTTAAAATGTGGTATTATGGTAATATACGAAAGTTTTAGGCAATCGTATATTTTATGTATTTTTGTAGTTCTTAACACAAGGAAATTCTCTTGTGTTTTTTTGTCGTTCAAAGAAAGGAGAAGAAAAAAATATGAACGGAGAAAAGAAGAACTTTGTTGTGGGGATTTATCCTCGTGTAAGTACAGAGGATCAGTCTAGGTTTGGTTTTAGTTTGGATGAGCAAGAAGAAAGTATTAAAAGGTTGTGTGAGTGGAAAGGATATAAGATTTATAAAGTCTATCGTGAAGAAGGAGTTTCTGCTAAAAGTATGAATCGACCTAAGTTTCAAGAGATGATACAAGATATGAGAGTTGGTAAGATAAACAAAACTTGCTAATAGAAGTCAATACCTAAATTCATATTTTTTATAAAATTTA
>CANSAJ010000055.1 GCA_947644695.1 uncultured Bacillota bacterium
AAAATTTTTAAGCTTTTTTCAAAAAACTATTGACTATTCATAGTTGGTCTCCTTTTATGTATTCATTATATAATATTTCTTTTTAAAATAAAATAATTACTTATTTAGAGAACAAAAGCAAATTAAAACTTACGTATTAATTTACCTCCAAACCCTCACGAATTTGGTTTCCTGCTTCTTTGACTTCGTTATCTACTTTCTCCACAGGCTTATATTCCCCTAGTCGCTAGGGTATGTTTTTTTATTTTAATCAGTTTATTCTGTTATCATTTTTCTTTCTATTAATAACCTTATTCCTTCATTTAATATATTTATACTTGCATTTATATCTCTTTCTAGTACACTTCCACATTCTCTACATTTGTATTTTCTTTTTCTTATATCTTTCATTTCTTTATCTTTGTTATTACAATGACTACATATTTGACTACTGCTATAGTATGGACTTACTTTTATTATTGTTTTTTCTTCCCATTTACATTTATATTCTAGTATTCTTATTATTTTTCCAAATGTACTATTTAGTATTTCTTTTCTTAAGTTCTTTTTATTGTTTTCTTTTTTTGTCATTTCTTTTATATTTAAACTTTCAGTTACTATGACATCATTATTCTCTATTACTTTCTTTACTATCTCTTCTGCTGTTTTCTTTCTGGCATTTTTTAATTTTCTATATATTTCATCTAATTTATTTACTGTTTTTTTATAGTTATTACTTCCTTTTACTTGTCTATTTAACTTCTTTTGAACTTTTTTTATTCTTCTTTCATACTTTGTTAGATGTTTTGGATTTCCATGATATTCATAATCGCTTGTTGTTACTAAGTTTTTCACTCCTAAATCTATTCCTACTATTCCTCTTGTTTTTTCTGTTTCTTTATTTATCTCTTCACTTACCACTACACTTACATAATATTTATTTCCTTCTTTACTTACTGTTGCATTTATTATTCTCCCTGGTAATTTATTTAAGTTTCTATATCCTCTTATTTTTACTTCTTTTAATTTAGGCAATGTTATTTCTTTTCTTTTTAAGTCTACACTTATACTGTTATATGTTTTATCTTTATACGTATTTGTTATATTGTTTGTTCTATAACTTGAGTTTATTCCTTTCTTTTTAAATCTTGGTATTCCTCCTAGTTTTTTATAATATCTTTTAAATCCATCTTCTAAATTAAATATACTACATCTTAAACTACAACTATCTACTTCACTTAAAAATGGAAATTCTTCTTTTAATGAAAGTATTAATTTGTTCATATCAAATCTTGTAAGACTTGGATCTTTTAGTTTTTTATCTAACATTTTATTAAAAATTAGTCTACTACAACCAAATGTCTTACTTATTAATGCTTTTTGAGAAAAAGTTGGATACATTCTAAATTTATAAGCCTTATTTACTAACATAACCAAATTCCTCCTTTACTATAATTAAACTATAACAAACATATATTCTATAGTCAAATATATTTTTATTATTTCACAAAGATTTCATAATATGATTTATTTTTACGATGAAATTTCCTATAAGATAAAGAAAAAAGTGTTTACGCTACTGGATAAACACTTGCTTGTTTCTTATCTCTTCCTTTTCTTTCGTATTTAACTACTCCATCAATTAAAGCAAATAGAGTGTGGTCTTTTCCCATTCCGCAGTTAAGACCTGGATAAATTCTTGTTCCTCTTTGACGATAGATTATACTTCCTGCGTGTATTCTTTCTCCATCACTTGCTTTAGCGCCTAATCTACGACCAGCAGAGTCACGTCCGTTTTTAGTAGATCCAACACCTTTTTTAGATGCGAATAATTGTAAATCTAATATCATGAATTTCACGTTTATTCCTCCTTAATTTTTATATTATCTTTATAATCACTTTCGATACTCTTTAATATATTTATTAAATTTTCTAATAATTTATTTGTGATTTCATCTTTTTTTATGTTTTTTAAATAAAAATTATTTTTTTCTTCATAATAAATGCTTTCTTTATCAAATGTTAGACAAGCATTAACAGAAGTTATAAGAGTACTTGATACTCCAGCACATACTATATCTTTCCCATATTCATCATATTTAGCGTGTCCAGATATTTTAAGTTCTGTGATTATATTATTTTCTTTTTTAATATTAACATTAATCATAGTTATTTCACTTCGATTTTTTTAATTATAATCTTAGTATATGGTTGTCTATGACCTTGTGTTTTTCTGTATTTCTTTTTAGGTTTGTATTTGAATACTATAATTTTCTTTTGTTTTCCATGCTTTAGTACTTCAGCAGTAACTTTAGCGCCTTTTACTGTAGGATTTCCTATTTTTCCATCTACATATAAAACTTCATCAAATACAACTTCAGTGTTAACTTCATTATTTAATTTTTCTACATAAAGTTCAGTACCTTCAGAAACTAAATATTGTTTTCCACCTGTTACAAATATTGCTTTCATTAATATTTCCCTCCTTCAATAAGACTCGCCTTTAAGGTAAGATAAACTTTTAAAACCTTTTCTGAGCGGTTGTAGAGAAAGATTTCTACAAACGTGTTAATTCTACCATATTATAGGTAGTTAGTCAATTGATCTTTTTTCCTCCTTTAGGTTTTGTTTGTAGGTTTGTCAAACATAAGTTACAAAGTAACGACAAACCAACTATAGATTATTTCAACTTGTTGAGATAATCACGAAGCACTTCATTAGG
>CANSAJ010000056.1 GCA_947644695.1 uncultured Bacillota bacterium
TATTTTCAAGTTACCAAGAATACATGGTAAATACAGAAAGAAGTAAAGAAAATTGGGAAGCTAGATTTTCAAATATTCCTTATTCTGTAGCAAAAGAGATTGCAGAAGATGAGAATATAAAAGAGGTATCTTTTTATCAACGACTTGGTATATCAGAAGAGAATTTTAGCGAAGGCATTACCGTATTTGGAGGAAACAGAGAAGTAAAATTTGATGTAAGAGCCTATGATGAAAATGCTTTAAAAAATGCCAATATACATATTACAGAGGGAAGATTTCCAGAAAATTCAAATGAAGTTTTGATTAGTTTAAGTGTAAGCAAAAACAATATGTTAAAACAAAAAATTAACACTGGAGATAAATTAAAAGTAACCCTTAATCGGAAAATCGCATGAATATACAGTAGTTCGGCAAAACAGAGAGCTTAGCATTTGATAGTGGTTTTATTATAAAATATGAATTAGGTGCAATTACTTGTCTTGATAATAAAAAAATGAATGATAATACAACAGTTGATGTCACCATTTTGACAAATAACATTCAGAAGATATATAAAATGACCAAAGCATTAGCAAATAGATTTGGACTTGCTGATTACATAAGCCCAGAGGAAAAGCTTGAAAAAGAGATGGGAGTAGTAAAGAATAATAGCACTACTACTAATAAAAAAACACAACAAAAGTCTACATTAGACACTTCAAGTAATGATAATACAGGATATATGGGAGTACAGGAAGTAACGGAAGAAGAAGAGAGGTTTTATCATAAATTACTTTTTGAAGGAATAAGTAATAGCGAAGATATAGAGCCAAGCCTTGAATATAATACACAGCTTTTGAATTATGCAGGTGTACTTGAAGTAGATACTGCATTTATGAAATCAATGGTCGCTATTGGAATAGCAGTAATAGCTGTTATAATGTTTGTTTCATGTGTTATGCTTTATGCAGCTTTTAAAATGACACATTCTGAAAGATTGAAAGAATTTGGAATGCTTAGTTCTATTGGAATGAACAATAAGCAAAAGAAAACTATAATAAAAAAAGAAGCTAGAATATTAAGTATAGTTGGGATTTTTGTAGGTATTCTTATAGGTCTTGCAATATCAAAACTTTTAACAAGTGGGATTAATATATTGTTAAAAAATTACATATTCGACATAACACATATAAAAAGCGCAATTATGTTCAACAGACCTAGATTTTTTATGGAAGTTCCAGTAGTAATATTAGCACTTACAATTATAGTTGTATACATAGTTATTATAATATCTAGTAAGCTTTCATTAAGAAAATTAAATAAATTAAGTCCAATTGAAGCAATAAGAGGAACATCAAGAATAAAGACAAATAAAAAACAGTTAAAATCATCAAACATTATCCAAAAGCTTTTTGGAATAGAAGGAGTAGTTGCACACAAGAATATAAAAAGGGATAAATCAAGATATAGAACCATTACTATTTCTTTAACCGTAAGTATTATTTTGTTTTTAAGCATAACTGGTATTACAGAAAATTTTTATAAAAGTGATGCTTATGGTATGCTTTTACCACATTTAGAAGCAGAAGTGTTTGAGGATGAAGTAATATCATTTAATAATAGTAGTGTAAATCAACAAGATATCTATAGAGTTGCAGATTACTTAGAAGAAAATGAGTTAATTAAGGACTATTGCACATATAGCATATATAATTCCTCAGGTAGTGGGCATATGAAATTAATGCCAAATATAACCTCAAGTAAAGTAAAGAAGATAATATCTGACGGTATATATACAACCGGTCAAGAAGGAGAAATATATATTCCATTTATAACTATTTGTTATTATGGTAAAGCATATAAAGCTATTCTTGAAAAAGTAGGAATTAGTGAACTTGCCGATGATGAAGTTATTTTGATGGATACTATAAAAGAAAACTCTAAGTATGGGAAGAAATTTAGAATGACTGATTATAAAGTGGGAGATAGCTATAATGTAACAATAGACGGACAAGAAAAGACTCTAAGGATTGTGGGAATTATAGAAGATTTTAATCCTTATACAGTATATAATTCACGTAATTTCGAGATATATTCTCCTACAATTGTTCAAATGGTGAACGAAAACAATATAGGAAAAAACAATTTTATAGAATTAGCAGTTTCTACAGATAAATTAAATGAAATTTATGAAAGAATGGAAACAATTTCAAATATTATAGGGGAAGAAGTTGGATGCAGAGGAACAAAACTTTTTGCAGAATCAACCAAAACACAAAAAGTTATTACAGAAGTAGTTATTAACTGCTTTATATGTTTACTAAGCTTAGTGTCAGCTGTAAACATATATAACACAATATCTTCTAGCATGTTACTTAGGAAAAAAGACTTTGCTGTACTTAAATCAATGGGAATGAGCGAAAAACAAATAAACAAAATAATGAGATTAGAAGGAATATTCTATGGGCTTGACTCGATATTTTATGGGGTACTGATTAGCATTGCAATACTATTTGTTATATATCCTAGAATGGGAATCGATATGATGATTTATCCATTTACAATACCATGGCTTAATATAGGAATTTGTATAGTAGCTGTTTACGCGATTATCTTTGTTTCAATGAGGAGTGCAAAGAAAAAGATTGCAAACAAAAATATAATAGATGAGATAAG